>CAWAFF010000088.1:0-87305 GCA_963780945.1 uncultured delta proteobacterium
ACCTTCCAATACAAGTTTGCGGTATTCAGGCCTGATATAGGCATCGTAATTCATCCTCCGGAAATTCGGGGGGTCATAGTCTGTGCTGTCACTAAAGGTTCTAAGATGTGCCTTCCATAATGCATCAAGATCATCCCGCCAGAGAAATACGCCGGGCGGCAAAATTATTGTGGTTTTCCGCATCCAAGCAGACTCCATTGAGTCAGGCACCCCATTCTTTTCCTCTGCCTTGCGCAGCACAGGCTCAAGAATAGATATCTCACGGTAGATAGCCTCCCATTCCGATGACAACATCTTAACGGGTATGCCATCCTCGTTTAAATAGTACGCATAAACCCCATTATCACGCTTTTGTGGGCCTATTAGGTCGGCCCTGGTTATCATTTTGCTTTCAGTACAACCGATTCCTTTAACGTAGACGTTCACTTCAATTAGTTCGTCGGATGACGGATAAGGCCAGCCGCTTATTTTCACCCTGTTTGCGAGTATTCCGGAAATAGCTTCTCGTCCAAGCCAGGCATTTTGAATGAGGGGTATCAGACGAACGGGAACAACTTCACGTCTGCCAATTGTGGGTAGCTTCATCTAAAAACTCCTGCGCACTCTATTGGACCGTTTGAACACAATAAAAAAGGGCTGCATTCTTCACAGCCCTGTTGATTCTTCCTACGCCGCTCTTGCAACTACCGGGTTTTTCAATGCCTCGACTTGTCATCAGACGGCCTGCGTATTATAAAAACAGGCGATAATCAATATTGAGAGCCGCTGCCAACTTCTTTGACGTTTCCTTGCCGATTGGTCGCTTACCGTTTTCCATCTCGCTGATGTGGTGCTGGGCAATGCCGGTCAGTTCTGCAAGCTGCTTCTGGGTCAGGCCTTCCTTGCCACGACCTCCACGGATGCAGACACCACCCGGCTGTTCCATATCATCTCCGGCGACAATTCTTCAATGCTGTAAAAGTCCTTTTCCTCAAGTTCCCATTCGGTGACGTCCTTAACCTTCAGTGCCTGTGCCATGCGACGTAGTTGGGTACATATTCCGGTTCCTTGAAGCGGACTTCAACATGTTTTTCAGTAGGGTGCTTTTTCGTGAGTGCCTGCATATATAACCTCCACAAGTCTGATCTGTCCTTTGTCTTCACGCGCAGACCGCAACGTAAGTAGGTTTGCCTTTTTTGATATGACAATGATGATCGGTATCCGATAGCTTTGAATAATTTGGCCAGTTGCCGCGTACCGGCCCGGCTATGCGTATTTCAGTTACCAGAGCGTCAATATTGTCACGAATAGCCTTTGGCAGTTTCTTATACTGTTTCGCCGCCTTGTTTGATAGCATCACAGTCCATGTCATAGTTTACTGTATCCCAGCTGTTGAGTATTTAAGCGACCTTCTTTCGTTTTGCCTGGATGCTGACGATCTTGGCTGTCGTCCCGGAGATTATGTTGTTCAGCTTCCGCTCCCAAGCTTCAAGGGCCTGCTGCTTTTCTTTATCGTACTTGTGGAGGTTGTAGGTGCGGATAATGCCTTGTTTAACATTGGTTCAAAACGGCATCGATGATCTCATCCATGTATCCCATACCAGCCATGAAGGTTGCCGCCGTGCGTCTCAGGTCATGAGGGGTGAACTTTTTAACCCCTAGCCTGTTCTCTGTGGCCGGTTTCCCGTCTTTATCATAGAGTGGCTTGCCCTTTTTATCGGTCAGCGGCCATACAATGCTACGTCTGACCGCAACCGGCAAGGCATGTGAATCAATAGGCTGTATTTTCGACAGGTGAGGGCAGGGGAAGATATAGCCGCTGTATTCCTCATCTAAGGGGATTTACCATGACTCCTTAACTTGTGCTATTGACTCTTTGATGATTCCAAGTGCTGCGTCTGTTAAATATACTCGATGCTCTCGCCCGTTCTTGGCTCTTTCTGCTGGTATAGTCCACCAATGGTCGTCAATCTCCCGTGTGTGTATCCCTGTAACCTCTCCTGGCCTCTGTGCCGTCATAAGTACCAATTTAAGGGCGCGCTTGATCTCGTCGCTGAAAGCTGCATTGTCCAAGTTTTCCCAAAAGGTTTTAATCTCTGTTTCGTTTAAGGTACGTTCCCGGCTTATGTTTGGTGCAAGAGCCTTGACACCTGTAAATGGGGTGTGTTGGAGAATGTCACGTTCAACGGCGAAATTGAACATCTTGCGGGTGATCTTTCGTACCTGGTTACTCATGGCAGGGGTGCCACGGTCAACTATGCTTTCCAGAAGCAAGGTGACGTCACGTTTCTTTATATCCTCCGCCTTGCGATTGCCCCATAATGGGATGATTTCTTTATTGAGCAATCGCTCGTCAGCTTCCCATGATCTCTTGAACGTCTTGGCGTGCCGTTTTATGTACTCATCCACAAGGTCGGCAACCGTGAATGCTTTCCGGCGTGCTTCCGCTGCCTGTTCCTTTTCGGCCATAGGGTCAATGCCGTTCTTTACCTTCTTCTTTGCTTCTTCAAACTTACCCCTTGCTGTTTCGAGGGTAACGTCTGGATAGCTCCCTAGGTTCATTTCACGGCGTTTATTTTCGAAGGCGTAGACATACAGCCACGTTTTGGCACCGGATGGCATTATCCGTATTGTGAAGCCGTTTCCTTCTCCCCTATATACTTTGACGGCTCCGCCTTCAAGTTCTTAATCATGGTGTCGGTGAACACGATTTTTTTCTTACTCATTTTGGCCCCTAATTTATTACGGCTTGAAACCCGTGCCGTAATAATGCCGTAATAAAATTGTATGCTAGGGTGAAATAAAATGAAACAGCATGCTTATAGGAATAGGGGAAAAAGCTTTATTTGTCAAGGAGTTTAAGCGTGGATATGAAAGTGATAGGGATGAATCGAAATGGATTGAAATGTCTAAAAAACTTTACTCCTAAGGAAGGGGTCGGACGTTCGAATCGTCTCGGGGACGCCAATAGCATAAGTAGCTGATAAAGCTAGTAAAAATAAAGGCCATTCACCTCTGGGTATACTAACTAGGTATACACGGAGTGAGTGGCTTTATCTTATCCTACCCATCTAATAAAGATTAATAACCTTTTTATTACAAGATTAAAGTGCCTGCTGATCTTGCCTACCTGTTTCCAATCCAATTCATCAAAAGGTCTCTATATACGAGTGACTTGAGTGCTGCAAAAACATTGTTAAGGTGCCATGAGTTTAAGACCCATAATGCTTTTGCGCTGCTGAGAACGGGGACGTTGGGAGAGGACAATATTAAGCAGGTAGTACAGAGCCTGATACCAACACCAAAAGCATGCGAGGAGATTAAACAATATTGTCTAAAGTGATTGTCACCTACCCGGAAGAGAAGCAGTCTGGTCGGAGAAGACGAAGCTTGAAGTGGCAGGAGTGTTTAAGCTGCTGGTGGATATTCTTGGGGACGTTGATGTAACCACCGTGGACTGGCTCAAACTGATCGAGCTACGGTCTGCCTTGCTCAAGGTGCCATCCAACTTCTACAAGAAAAATCCTGGTAAATCGGTAAAGATGGCTATCAATGCATCTGAAGGGCCGGGATTGAGCATTAAGTACCGCACTTTCAGCGGCGAACCGGACTCCCAGGCTCCACACCAGCAAGCTGCAAGCCTGTAGCAGGATTGTTGACTATCATACTTTGCTCATGGCATGGGGGCAAAAGCTGCTGATTCTGAACTCGGGGATGTGAACCTAATCGTGGTTGGCTCTATATTCTTTCCAGACGAGCCCCGTGTCAGAGTTGTATCTGGTAATACTTTCCGAATCTTCGATGCTGCCGGTAAAGTTTGAATCATCTTCCCAGACCATGCCCTCAGGCATGAGAATTCTGACCAGGGAGGTCTTCTCACTTAAGCTTTTGGATCCCACGTCTTTAACCTTCTTCCTTTTATCCCCAGTAGTTATTGTGACGACACAGCTTGCCTCCATGGCGGAAACTTCTGCCTCAGTGACCCTGAATTCATAAATCCCTTCAGCCGCGGTTTCAATCACAAGCTGCAAGACGTTTTCCCTCACTCTGGCCGCTTTTGGGGTCAGGACCTTGACACGTCGGGCTTCTGCGGCGCTCATTGGCTTTTGATGGCGGCTTTTCGGGTATGCGCGGTATTCTCCGAGATCTTTACTGTCCTACCGATCAAAGACCTACCGCTCAGTTCCAGATGGATATCACCTTTGAGCGGGGCATCGAAGAGACCCAGTGGCTGCTGTGCCGTGACGGGTAAAACCTTTTTTGCTTCTTCCATCAGTCTGGTCAGCGGTGATGGTTGTTTTTCAGCCTCATCAGATCTCTTTACGACGAATGGTGATTGTTGTGCAGTCACTGGAGAGGCAGGCTGGTAACCTGGCGCGACGGTTTTTATCATGTTCGACACAGGTGGTGCCTGAAGCAGCTGACTTGGCGCAGGACTTTGCCGTACTGTGGCGGTCATTAACGGTTTCGTTTTTGCCGCCTTCAAAGTGACAGGTTGCAGCGGCGTAGTTGCCGTTTTGGTCGGCGCTGAGCGTAGTGGTTCCTTTTTCTCCTCTTTAGGTCCGGGCAGTATTACAGTCGCCTGAACGGTAGGCAGTTTTTTCACTGCAGGCTCGCCAGGGCTGTCAGCAGCAGGTTCTTCGACAGCTGCTTGTGCCAGGTTCGACCCATTGCGCATCGAGGCAGAAGAAAAATTCTGCAGCGGCTGAGCTTTTTCTGTGATCTGTCTTGTTATGTCTTGTCTTGCCGGGTAAGGTTGTGGCGTTGACGGTTTAGCTGTGTTGACATAGCTCATCTCCG
Organism: uncultured delta proteobacterium; assembly: GCA_963780945.1. GTDB lineage: Bacteria > Desulfobacterota > Desulfuromonadia > Geobacterales > Geobacteraceae > Geotalea. Next base: position 4,780 of record CAWAFF010000088.1, read on the forward strand.
CCTCTTCTCTCACCCCTGCAGAAATCTGGGGCAAAGGAGGCAGATTTCCATTACTCTCAAGGTTCTCATCGTTTGAAACATTCTCTTCTGCGTTTACCTCCTCTTCCACGGGAGGATGTGCGTTGGCCTCAGGCAAGGGGGGCTGCCTGCGCCTCTGTTTGCAGAAGTGCGGAGCGGATCCAGACAACGCCTGTCTCCATTTTTTCACCAGTAACAGGATATTTGAGTTTGCCCAGGATTATCAGCATGAAGATGATCAGGCAATGGGCAAAGAGAGAAAGTGCAGAAGGCCATAAAAAGAGGTGCTTACGGCCAGGTGGTTTTGGCTTCTGCAGGGGCTTCTTCGGGGGAAGATAGTCAATGTAGCTCATGGGATTCCCAGCTGCGAGGGGTCAAGCGAGAACAATGTGATCGCCGGGGCTCGTGGCCGTTGCGGCTATCACACCGGCAGGAAGCTCCAACACGCTTGTGGCCCTTGCATGAACGGCCGTGAGGCGATTGGGTGCCACCCCTTTTTTGACAGCAATAACGGCATTTTCCCGATTCAGAAAGATTACATCTATGGAAAATCGCATGCCGAAGGTGTGGATGCCCATGCATGGCTTGATCCACAAGCCTTCGCCATGGTCCAGAGACTCCCTGCCCAGAAGCCCTTTCATGCGCAGCAGCAGCTTGTCGGCTACTGCCAGACTGCCCGCAAGCTCCCTGTTTCTTGTGCTATTAATTGCTCTCATGTTCGTAAGTTCCTTTTTCACTGTTTCTGCATTTCTGTTACGTGTGTTTGCCTAAAAAACCGATAATCTTGAAAAACGCCGGTACCAGCATCACCACCAGTAATGACGGAAAAATGAAGATTGTCAGTGGAAACAGCATCTTGATGGATGTCTTTGCAGCAGCCTCCTCGGCCAATTGTTTCCGCTTCATCCGCAGTGAGTCAGAATAGATCCGCAGGGTTTTGCCCAGGCTGGTACCGAATTTTTCCGTCTGCACCAGCATGGCTACAAAAGAACTGATATCTTCCACCATGGTTCTTGAGGCCAGGCTCTTCAATGCCTCAGCCCGCGGTGTCCCGGCACGGATTTGAAGGATGACGGTCTGGATTTCCTCAATGAGGGGATTTCCCTTATGTTCGATGTTTTCTGTGGTTTTTATGAGGGCGGCATCAAGATTCAAGCCCGCTTCAACGCTAACAGTCAAAAGATCCAGCACATCCGGCAGCATATGGAAGATCTCGGTTTTGCGCCTTTCCACCCGGCGCCGCAGCCAGAAGGTCGGCAGCAGAAAACCAATGACAGCAAAACAGACCAGCAACAGGAATGACCTGCCGCTGCTCAGCCTGTTAGGGAGCAAGGCAGCCAGGAAGAGATATCCAGTCGGCAAGGCTGCTGCCATCAGCAGCTTGCTGCCGAGAAAGGCATAAAGGTTTTCTTTTCTGAATCCTCCTGCCATGAGGAGCTCGCGGTAGCGGAACAACTCCCCCTGTTTCAAGCGCAATCTAAGTCCCAGATTGGCTAGGAAAAGCTGCCATCCGGCCGGCGGCGTAACCAGCATCGGCCTTTGATCTTCGGGTGGCATCAGCCCGGCCAGTCGTTCTTTCATGGCTTTCCTGGCCAGCACAGGATAGACAGCGGCTGAGATAAGGAGGATCAGGCTTGCAAATGTCAGTAAGGCGATCAACAGGGGCATGGTTTCACCTTTTTGTCCATCCGGAAAGGGTTCTTTTTCGCCCTGGCGGTGTCAATCTTCGGTCTTGCTTGTGCGGCGTACCGTCGTACGCCTCCGCGCAATCCCTTGATTTCCTTGCCAGGACAAAAAATCCCTCCTTTCCGATCTGGAAACTAATAGTGTCACATCCGGAGTTTCCGGATGGACACTAGATTCGGATATCGATTATTCTCCTGATCACAAAAAAACCGACCACTTCTGCACTGACCGCTCCAGCCAGAATAATCTTGGCTCTTGGGTCCTTGAAGAACACATCCAGGTAGCCGGGCAGCAACACATACAACCCGGCGAAGGTAACTACTGGCAAAACGGCAAGAATATAGCCGGACAGCCGCCCTTGGGCGGTATAGACTGAGACCTGGCGGCGTATCTGCAGCCTTGCTCTGATAGTGTCGGCAAGCTTTTCCAGGATCTCGGCGAGATTGCCTCCCACCTCATTGTTTATGTTGACGATGGTCACGAAAAAGCGAAGATCAAGGCTTTCCATCTTATCCAGCATCATCGTCAGTGCTTCATTGATGCGCACTCCCAGTTTCTGCTGCTCATAGACGGTCCTGAACAGGCCACCGGCGGGGTCCGCCAACTCCTGGCCGATGAGCTCAACGGCGCCGGTCAGGGAATGTCCGGCCCGAAGCGAGCGGCCGATCATGATCAATGCATCCGGCAGTTGTTCGGTGAATTTCTGCAGCCGTTGCCGTCGCCGGTGGTTAAGATAAAGGAAGAGGACACCTTCCACCAGCACAGCAGCAACAACCGCGAACGGGAGGCTGTGTTTCATCATGAGAACCACGGCAAAGCCGGTAATGGGAGCCAGGATCATGATCATGAGAAAGGTGGTTGAATTCATCTGCAACCCCGCCTGCACCAGCAGTCGCTTCAGCCTGTTCAGGAATGGCAGGTTAAAAAGGAACTGTTCGGCCGGTGAAATTCCCCTGGTTATTTCTATGGCAGAAGACGTGGGTCGTCTTACCTCATCAGCTTCTGACAGCTGCTGTAACCGGCGCTTCAGGCCGGCCGCCGGTGATTGTCTGGCGGCGGTCATGGCATAGAAAACGGCCATTATACTCAGAAAAACTGCGGCAAATGTCATTGCCACTGCAGGAATCATTAGCCATTACCTCCTTCGAAAATGCCCGGCGGCAGTTTGATGCCGGCCAGTTTGAATCTGTCGGCAAAATAGGGCCTGACGCCAGTGGGATTGAATTGCCCCACCACTCTGCCGTTTCTGTCGACTCCCGCCTGCTCAAAGCAGAAAATATCCTGCATGACGATGGTGTCACCTTCCATGCCGGTGATTTCGGAGACTTTGACGATCTTTCTGGTGCCGTCGGGAAACCTGACCAAATGGAAAATGACATTGATGGCGGAGGCGATCTGCTCCCGGATGGCCTTATCGGGAAGTTCCATGCCGGCCATCATGACCATGGTCGCCAGACGCGCCATGGCATCACGGACAGTATTTGCGTGGATGGTGGAAATGGAGCCGTCATGGCCTGTGTTCATGGCCTGGAGCATGTCCAGGGCTTCCCCGCCGCGCACCTCGCCCAGAATGATGCGGTTGGGGCGCATGCGCAGGGCGTTTCTTACAAGGTCCCGCTGGTTTACTTCACCTTTGCCCTCAATGTTTGGCGGCCTCGTCTCCAGTCGCACCACGTGGTCCTGTTTCAGCTGGAGTTCTGCCGAATCCTCAATGGTAATGATGCGCTCCTCAGCAGGGATAAACTCGCTCAGCACGTTGAGCAACGTGGTTTTGCCCGTGCCGGTGCCGCCGCAGACCAGGATGTTCAGCCGTGCCTTCACCGCCCCCTGTATAATTCTGGCGATTTTCTCATCGACGGTCCCCAAGGCCAGCAGGTCGCTCAGCTTCAGTGGGTCCTTGCTGAAACGACGTATGGATAGTGCCGGGCCGTCAATGGCCAACGGCGGAATAATGGCATTTACCCTTGAACCATCAGGCAGGCGTGCATCCACGTAAGGAGCCGACTCGTCGATCCTCCGTCCTACCTTGGAGACGATCCTTTCAATTATCTGCAGCAGGTGGCTGTTGTCGCGAAAAACAACATCAGTCTTTTCCAGTCTGCCGTTCCGCTCAATATAAGTGCTTGAGTAATTGTTAACCAGAATGTCCGAAATATCAGGTGCCGCCAGCAGCGGTTCAATCGGCCCCAACCCGAATGTTTCGTGCTGGACTTCCACGACCAGCCGTTCTTTTTCCTGTCTGCTCAGAGGTACCCCTGCTTCGGAAATGAGGCCCTCTATCACATAGCCGATTTCTCTGGCAAGCTCGCCGCTGCCTAATAAATCCAGCTTCGCCAGATCTATCCGGTCAATGAGTCCTCTGTGGATGCGGCTCTTGAGGTCCTGGTACGAAACAGTATTCATGGCGATGCCAGGACTGTGCTGCCTGGAGTTGAAAGGTTCCGGAAAGATCATATGAAGGTTTTCCTTTGCAGGGCTGCCATGGTAGAGACAGGTTCCTTTTTCACGAGCTGGGCCAGATCATTAAGCGCCTTTGTTACAGGCGAGCGGGGATAACAGGTGGTGGTCGGTTGTCCCTTGTTAATAGATGCCCTGATATCCGCATAGCTATTCGGCACCGTCAGGTAGGCTTTGGTCTTCAATATCTTTTCCGCATCCGCAAGCTTGATCTCGCCTTTGGGGTTGTGTCGGTTGATAATCAGCTTGACCCGGCCGCGGGAACTATCCTGTTTTTGCAGTACCGGCAGATAGCGCTTGGCGTTTTCCAGCGCCGGCAGATCAAGAACTGTTGTGAAGAGGATATGATCGCAACAGGCAAAGGTCTGCTCGTTGCAACCGTGGATTGGACCACCGGTATCGATGATGGTGTAGGTAAATGCCTGCCGCATTATTCCGATGACGTCCTGCAGTTGTCCCGGTGTTATCTCTGCGGAATCTTCCAGATCAACGGGGCCGCCCAGTACATGGAGTCCTGAGGAATGGGTTTCCATGACGCTCATGAGAAAGTTGACGTCGAGCCGCTCCATGTTGCTGGTAATGCTTGCCAGGTTGTAACGGGGGCTCAGATCAAGAAAGGAGGTGACATTGCCGCAGAAGAGATTGAGGTCGATGAGGGCCACCTTTTCCTTCCGAGCGGCGAGGGCAGCCGCCAGATTGACGGCGATGGTCGTTGTCCCCATCCCTCCCGAAGGATTATAAACCGCAACAGTAGTCCCTTCCTTCTTGTTTTCCACACCAGAAACGTTGGAGTTCCTGGCCACCTTCCTGATCGCTTCCACGAGCTCTGCCGATACTATCGGCTTGGTCAGGTATTCACTGGCCCCCGCCCGGACCAGCCTGAGAATCCAGTCAGGATCCTTTTCGGCGGCAAGGGCAAACACCTTGGTCTCAGGCCAGCGGGAGACGATGAAGGAAGTTTCCTTTACGCCCTGTTCCACATCCTTGGCCTCCAGCAGGACAATTTGTGGTGTGCTGGCCTGAAGGCTTTTCATTCCACCCTGAAGATCGGCTGCCGTGGCAACTACCCCAACCTGACTGCCGAAGGGCTCCAGCACTCCGGCTATGTCATTTTGAGCGCTACTGTCGCTTTCTATGATAACTATCGAGATTGTCGGTATCATGTGGGTTCCTGTTCTTGGATTTTTTCCTGCTATGGCACTCAAATAAGCCGTATCATCCTGCCCCCTGTTTCTTCGATCAGTCATGCCATGCGCTGCGATGATCAGGAAAGGCGTTCCATTGTGTTCCTGCTATCGAGAAACGACCTACTGAACCATGAGAGGGGGCGTTACGATGTTAGATTCTGGTCCGCCGGGGCTGCTTCCGGTAAACGCTGTGGGATAAGTGGTACTGAAGCTGACTAAATGTCCGTACACTACTTTATCGCTACCTCCCGTCGCCCCGTCGATATGGAAGACAGCAAACCCCGTTATTGTCCTTTCGCCCTTCGTTTTCAGATCGGTTTCTGCAGTGTCGACCACCGCCAGGACAACGTCTTTGCCCTCAGGGGGCAAGGGCGGTTCCCATCTGTCCGTCTGATACAATGTGCCTTCGGCACCGGGTTCGATCCAGATGTTGTCACCCACCTGCAGCGGGTCAGGGTTACCTGATTCCATCAGGTTTCTGATGGTTGGTACATCGTTGGTGTCTAGCTTGAACGACGTCCATTGGCCGGAAAAACAGTCTGGCCCCCCGGGAAGGTAAGGAGAGTTTATATACATTGGATTGGGCCACTCTGACTCGGGGAGAGACAAAATATGATCTGTCATGCAACTGGAAATAGCCATAGGGAAAAGCTCTCCAGCGGGAGCCGACGCAGGAAAACCGGAGACCGCCACAGCGTCACGGGAAATCACGGCAATCTTCCTCCAGGTCTCTCCCAGGACTTTTGCAAAAAAGGTGTCCACCGGCCCTCCGTTGTTGTTGCCCGCCCTGCTGATCTTGGCCACAACTGCCGGAACATGCCGGCCGGGTACAGGAACGATGGTCGCAGGCTGCAAGATCTTATCGGTGAGGTCCCAGTAGCCGACACTGATGTCGCCGGTTTGGAGCGTAACCCCACCCGCTTTGCTCTCGGATATGGATATGAAGTTCCTGGCGGCCTCCTGGGCCCTGGGGAAGTCGAGGGCTGGAGGGCCGGGGTTGCTAGGGTCCACATATAACATGGGCGGCTCCAGCCAGGGCCGCTGCATCTGCAGCATTCTGCAATTCGCCCCGCACTAGTTGCAGGTGTCCGACATCCACGGCCAGTCCAAGACATCCCATGAGGACGAAAATAACAATAGCTATGTAAACGAGCGCAATGCCTTTTTGATTACCTAGTATCGCTAACTTCCCGAGCGGTATCCATTTAAGTTCCTTTTCCTGTTCCGGCGTCAGCGGTTTATCGGTCGGAACTCGGGTTTGATACCCGGAGCGATACGGCTGACGAGCCGGGAGTAATGAAAAAAACAAGTTCCTTTTCCTTAATGTCATCCTGGGTGGAACGGAACAGCGCGCGAATCGGGGATATCCCCCAAATGGGAATCTTGGACATGGTCTTGATCGTTTCTTCCTGGAGCAGCCCCGCCAGGACCAGGCTTTCACCATCCTTCAGCTGCACGTTGGTCCGTACCTCGCGGGTGTCGATGATCGGGTAGCCATTGACGGCAAGGGTCCCGGAAATGCTGCTCACCTCGGCCGGTTCGATCTTGAGTGAAATAAGGCCGTTTTCAAGCACCTCAGGTTTAAAGTTGAGCTTGACGCCCACGTCGATCCAATAGATGGAAGGAGTCGATGCACCCCCCACCGAGGATAGGACAGAGACAGGGATCTTGCTGCCGGCGAGAAATTTGCCTTCCTCACCGCTTTTCACCAGGAGGTTGGGCTCGGCCAGCACCTTTGCCAGATTTTTTGTGACCAGGGCTTTGAGCACTGCGCCTACGCCTGGCTTGAACAGCGATACTCCCAGCTGGAAAGTGTCCAGCGGATTAATGCGCCGATTCCTGGGATATTACCTGCAATGCCGCTGCCCTTTGTTGATGTGCTCACTAATCCATCGGTATGGGAAGTGCTACGTTCGCCGACCGGGGCACCAACCATATTTGTAAAGCCCTCACCATTCGACCTCTTTAACATGAAGCTAAGGCCCAACGATTTCAAAGCAGTTTTGTCAACCTGGGCAACCTTCTTACCTCCAGGAGCACCTGCTGAGGGGGACTCAACCTCGATCTGATTGATCACCTTCACCTTGGCTGCGCCGGATCCTTTCTGGTCAGGTGTTTCTTTTATGCCGTAGCCGTAGAGGAGCACTGCCGGCTGGTTGCTATTTTGGCCGGCTTCCTGCGCTGCATATGCCTGGGCAAGCTGCATCGCCTTGGCGATGGTTTGTTCGCTTTTGGCTTTGCCGCTTAAGACAATGGTGTCATTAGCATAATCAACGGTTATGCTGTCATGGGGGGCAATGTCTTTGATCTGGTTCTCCAGCAGGGCGCAGTCTCCCTTGACATGGACATCGAAAAAAGAAGTTTTTCCTCCTTTTTCCCAGACAATCAAGGTGGTGGAACCGATCCTGGTGCCATTGATCTGCAGCTGGGTCGGCGAAATGACCACCAGTTCCGCAATGGATGGGGCTGCAATGGATACCCGCGTTAACGGTTGCTGCAGGTTCAGCAGAGCACTCTTGTTCAGTTTTACTTCGGTTACAACGCCGGCAACGGCGGTTCCTGAAAGGCAGATGCACAGCAACAGGGCCGGCAACGTGCAAAGAATTAGCCTGATTCAAAAAGTCCCATCCTTTCACCTCATTTCACCAAATTGAAAATCATTCGGCTGGGAAATCCCGGGTTGATTTCACCCACCCTTGATAACCTCTACAGTATATTTTGCCATTATAGTTGGGGCCGGTTTGGGTTGCGACTTCGGTCTTGGGGCAGGTGCCCGCTTGCGGAGGTTTTTGGCCGGCCCCGGGTTGGTCCACGACCAAGCATTTGGGGTATGGTTGCGCCACTTGTGCTGATTGCAGCGATGTCAATGGCATTGCGCAGCAAAAGCTGAAGAGAGCCATTCCTTCCGCTGCCGCCAACGCCGACGATAAGTTTTTCCGCATCTTCAGGTGGGAGATCAAGGGTCACCGTCGGGACAATAGCCGGCTTTCCTTCCCTTTGCTCAGTGGCCTGACCCGTTAGCCAGGACCGGAATATTCTGCAGGATGATCTTGCTGATGTTATTTTCGCGACTCGAAGCGGCAAAGGGGTGGTCAGCACAACATCGACCCGGCTGTTTGGGGTTATGAATCCGGCAACTCCGGCCACTTCATTGACGGCTACAGTCACTGCCCGATGCCCCTGTGGGACCATGTAGGTCATTATGCCGCCAGTCGTGGCAGCATTGCGAGGCATGAGTTTCAGATCGGTGACGACGTCTCCGGCGGAAAGTTGACGACTGCGACTCGGCCAAGAAGACTTTTGGTGTCGGTATAGTAACCGGTTGGAAGGCCATCCTTCGGCCAGGTGGCAAGCTTTAGATGGGTGGCGTCAAGCTTGGTGCCGATGGACAGATCTTTGGCCACCGTGGCCACTGTCAACCTTTGGAGCTGGCTGGCGGCCTGCTTTTTCAGGTAATTGTGAACCAAAAGGGATGCACAGCCGGCAAGCAGAATGGCTACGATTACTACGACAGTAACGCTACTCGGTCGTTTCATTGCTCCTCCAATACTTTTACATTGTTACTCATAGCGCATCGACGCCTCACCCCTGAGAATTATGCCATCGAGCTGGGTAATCAGGTTGGGCACGACACTGACGAAAGGCAGCGTGACAATCACGTTAATGGTACTGACGCCATGTACTGGGTCAGTGGGCGTGAATGTTACGTTTAAGTCCTCTGTTTCAAAGGGGACGGGGATGCACTCCGCAACCTGAGTTGTCAGTGCAGTTATGTCCAGCGGGGTCGTTGCTGCAACCGAGGCACGGCGTGCTCCTTCGCGGGCGGCGTAGTTGAGCGTGTTGGTGATGTACATGGCCCGACCGAATTCAATGATGCCGAAAAGTATCGGCACGAGCAGAAGAAGAGCGATGGCCAATTCGACCAGTGCCTGTCCTTTTGAATTTCCCAGATCCATGATTTGCTCCAACCCTAAAGAGTTACCCTAATAGTTTAGGAAAATGATTAAATAGTATTAATACTTTTGTCGAAGGAAAGGCTACCATTTTTTTTCAGGAGTGCAATGGGTAATTAAAAAAAGTTTATTATTTTTTTACCAGATATTGGTTTGATGACTGAGGGAGGTCCATCAGACGATTCTTAGGGGAATACGGAAGCCATAACGGTGAATTGTCCGGCAAGTGCAGTTGCAACACCAGGTATTGACCCGGCGACCACAAGTGCTATTAACAGAAGGATGAGGGCATACTCTACCAAGGTCTGGCCATTCTGATTGCCCAGATTGGTTTTCATCGGTACTTTCATATCGTGTTCCTCTGTTTGGGGGTAAAAGCTTGATCCGGCAATGGAGGATAAGCTGAGCCCATCCTCCATTGCCGGAGAGACAAGACCTTATGAACCTAGTTGTGTTACGACGTCACCGTAAGCTGCGCTGATTGCGGTGGTGACAGGACCGATTGCCACCGCTACCACCAGGGCTATCAATACCACCAGCAAGGCGTATTCCACCATCGTCTGTCCTTTTTGACACTTCCCTTTCGACTTCAGCCACATTTTCATCTTTTTCATGGTAATTCCTCCTATGTTTAGTTTTTTGCTGCTCGAAATCGCCTGTTGATTCAGAGATGGAAATTTTTGAGTTTCACTTCCTTTATTCAGAAATGAGCATAAGCAGAAAAGAAAAAGGGCCTTAAGCCCGTGGCTGTTCCCATCGACTGCCCAGCCTTATTACTTTTTTGTTCACCCAAAAATCTCAACATGTATTAAATAGTGTTAATACTTTGGTTGCTGGAAAGGGTACCATCGCGCAACAAAAGTGCAATAGCTAAATAAAATAATATTATTAAAATTTAGATTTCTTGCAGTTGGATGGTGGGGGCAACGAGCGGCAGCAAACTGTTTAAAAGGAGGCAGGGTGGGTTTTTAACACGTGAGAAGGTCAGTGGGAAGGGAGCTCAATATATCCTTATTGTCCCCGGGGCTCCCAGCTCCCCACTGGCATGTTGAGCTTTGAAAATACCGTGGCCCTGATGCTCCATCTCCTGTAAAATCGTTTGTGTAAATGGCCATATTCGGTTATCAACGACCGAAGGAGAAATGAATGGCCACTACCGACGAACTGCTTGGGTATATTCGTATTCCATATACAATTCATATAAATGGCTTTTTGGAGCAATTTTGCTTGTAATTATTTCATTACTTTCTGGCAAAAATTTGTATATACATGCTAGCAGACAATGACAATAACCGCTGCAGTACATCTGTATTGACAACACCGGAGACTCCCAATGCCAATGCTCTCAATAATCATACCTGTCTACAACGAAGCGACGACTATTGAGGCAATTGTCCGGTGCGTTCAGTCTGTTGCACTCCCTTTTGCCAAAGAGATTATCATAGTTGATGACTTTTCCACTGACGGGACACGTTCTGTGCTGGCCCAGATTGCCGAATCTGATAGCCGGCAGATCAAAGTCATTTACCATAGCGTCAACAAGGGCAAAGGTGCCGCGTTACGGAGCGGCTTTGCTGCAGCCAACGGCGACTATATCGTGATCCAGGATGCCGACCTTGAATACGATCCGGAAGAATACCCAAAACTACTCAAACCGATACTGGATGGAAAAGCAGATATTGTCTACGGTTCACGCTTTGTCGGCGGTGAAGCGCACCGTGTGCTCTACTTTTGGCACTACATTGGGAACACCTTGCTGACTCTGCTCTCCAACATGCTCACCAATCTCAATCTTACTGACATGGAAACCTGTTACAAAGTTTTCAAGCGGGAAATAATCGATCAGATAAGCCTGGTTGAGGACCGTTTCGGTTTCGAACCGGAATTCACAGCCAAAGTTTCGAAATTGCACTGTCGCATCTATGAGGTTGGCATTTCCTATTCCGGTCGTTCATATCAGGAAGGGAAAAAAATCGGTTGGAGAGACGGGTTTAGTGCCTTGAGGTGTATTTTGAAATACAATCTCTTGCCCTGGGGGCATTTTAAACGGTAGGAGATGAAAGTTCATGCTGATTATCGGCCCCGACATTGAATCTTATATCGATAAGCTGGCTTCCCTCAGAGTCGATATATTCCGAGAGTATCCTTACCTGTACAAGGGTAATATCAAACACGAACGTTCCTATCTGCGTAGATACTCCCAATCTCCCGAAGCAGTATTGATTACTGTAAGCCATGACGAATCACTTGCAGGAGCAGTAACCGCTATCCCCCTTAAAGATGAAATGGCTGAGCTGAAAGCTCCATTCATCGAAACAACCTATCCAATTGACAAAATATTCTACATCGGCGAGCTCCTTTTTTACCCCCCATATCGCAATAAAGGATTTGGTTCACAGTTGCTTGAAACGGTGGAAAGTTACATACGTTCCACCGGTAACTACAGATACTTGACCGCTGCAACAGTTGCTCGCCCCGATGACCATCCAGAGCGCCCTGAAGGTTATCTGCCGATCAGTCGCTTTCTGAAGCGGAACGGATTTGTACCGTTAACGGGTGTGACCGCTGTCTTTGCATGGCCGGAGTTAGATGGTATCAGCAGAGATCACACCATGCAGTTCTGGATCAAGGATTTGAACTGACGCCTGAGGAACTGTATGTCCGGGAATCAAAACTTGGATTGGAGGCGAGGGTAAAGAATGACCTATGGGGCAGGATTTACCGCGTAATCCATTGAGATGAGACCACAGTAAGCTACAATATAATGAAATTCATTTTGAAGCATGCTATAGTCAGCACCTTTTTTGGAAGATTTTACTGAATGAAAGAATTGAAAAAGGAGAGAGAGATGAAAAACATCAGTAGCAGACTCTGTGTAGGGTTTTTCCTGGCGGTTGTCAGTTCGCCGGTTGCTTTTGCCGCCACTGCAGCGGTGAAACCTGAAGTCGCCTTCAGCCAGGCTTTTCCCCAGGTAAAGGCCGACAGTTTTGAAAAGACTGACATCAAGGGCTTGTACCAGGTAGTTACCGGCCAGAACGTGATCTATTACTTGCCGGAGAAGGATTACATTATTCTTGGCGAGATTTATAACAAGGAAGGCAAAAGCCTGACCGGGGAGAAAAAGGGGCAGCTGGCAGCAAAACTGGTGGAGAGCCTTCCTCTGGACAAGGCGGTGAAGATTGGTGATGGGAAGAATATCGTCATCGAGATTACTGATCCTGATTGTCCTTATTGCCGTAAAGCTTCCGAGTTCATGATGAAAAAGACCAACATTACCCGCTACGTGTTTTTCGCACCTCTGGCCCACCCCAATGCCATCACCAAGATCCAGTACATTCTTGGGGCCGAAAATAAGGTAAAGGCCTATGACGAGATGATGCTGGGACAGGCAATACCTGCCAATGCTCCTCCTGTAACCGACAAGATCAAGGCGCTGGCCCAGGAACATATGGAACTGGCCAAAAAGGTGGGGGTTACCGGCACGCCGACCTTCTTCATCAATGGTCAGCAGGTTGTTGGTGCCGACACCAAAAAGATCGACCAACTGTTAAAGTAATTGATTCATAGTATCCGTATCGAGCCGAATTTTCCGTCATAACCGGGCTCGATGCGGATACTTCCCTCCCTGACCCTGCCGATCGCTTCTGCAATCTGCGCCGATGCCGCACCGGCAATATCCAGCAGGTCTTTTTCCAATAAAATAGCCAGTTCATTTCCCAGGTTTTCCAGCATTGAAAAATACATCCGTTCTACCCGCTTGCTGCCGGCACCGATCTGCAGCGTCTCGGCAATCAGCTCCTGCAGCGGTATCGCTGAATAGAAAGGAGCGGCATCGGTTGGCTTGAAGCCTTCCGGCCGGTCGGCCAGCTCTTCCACCCTGTGCAGTACTCCCAGCGTCACTTTTTTGCCGCAAGCGGGGCAGCGAAAGCCGTGGGCGATGGTTTCCTGCGGCGTAAGGCGAAGGTTGCAGCAGCGGTGGCCGTCGCTGTGATATTTGCCTTTTTCCGGCAGGTATTCAATGGTGCCGCACAAGCCGTTGCCGCTTTTGATCGCCCCCATGATGCCGCCATAGCTGATGTCGGTGTCGAAGATCGTTGCCTCTCTTGCCAGCTTTGAAGATGAATGGGCGTCGGAATTGGAGATGAGGCGGATTGCATCCAATTGCGAAAGCCGCCAGTTCATGGCGGGATTTGAGGAAAGGCCTGTTTCCAGTGCATAAATATGAGGGGTCAACTCTTCAAAACATTCTTCAAGGGAATTGAATGCCGATGTGGCGCCAAGCACGGAAAAGTGGGGAGTCCAGACATGGGCAGGCACCAGCATGGCGTCCGGAGAGGCTTCAAGAACCATTTCCAGCAGGGTTTTCACGTTAAGCTTGAGAATTGGCCGGCCGTCGGAGATGATGGAACCGATTGCAGCCAAGGCCTTGTTCAGCCGCAAGGCTGCAGGAAAGTCAGGAGCAAAGACAAGGGCATGAACCTTTCTCGTCCTGCCTGCTTTTTTGTAGATGCAACTGATCTCGGCGGAGAGGAGAAACCGGACCTGGCCATGGCATGATGGCGGCACATTGTCGGGCAGCAGTTCCCTTTTCAGGGCGAGGAGGTTGCCGTTGTCCTCCTCAAGCTTTTCCCGAAGCTCTGCCAGCCATTGGGGATGGGTAAAGTCACCGGTGCCGATAACTGACAGTCCCTTCAGCTGACCCCATCGGCAGAGGTTTTCCGGCCGAAGATCACGGCTGCAGGCTATGGAATAGCGGGAATGGATGTGGAGATCGGCGAAAAATGTCAATTGGCGTCCCTTAGCTTTATGTGTTGCCATAATGGGTCCGGCCTTTATACTTATACCAGATTTCAATTAACCAACCTGTTTTTCAGTAAGGCTCCCCATGAACTGGCATCTAGTACCGATCGAAGAGGCAATCTCCCGCCTTCATTCTTCTGCCAACGGCATTAGCGCAGATGATGCTGAACAACGGCTGGCACAGTATGGTCGCAATCAGCTGCAGGAAAAACGTGCGCGAACACCTTTGGTGATGTTCGCTGCCCAGTTCGGCGACTTCATGATCCTGGTCCTGATTGCCGCTGCCGTGATCGCAGGAATAATCGGTGATGTGGGGGACATGCTGCCGATCATAACCATTGTCTTTCTCAATGCCGTAATAGGTTTTGTTCAGGAGTTCCGGGCCGAGCAGGCCATTGCAGCTTTGAAGAAGATGGCCGGGCTGAAGGCCGAGGTCATCCGGGACGGCGAGCCGAAGTCCATGGAAGTGGAGGAAGTAGTTCCAGGCGATGTGGTCCTGTTGAAAACCGGTGATGTGGTACCAGCGGATCTGCGGTTGCTGGATGCCGCTCAGCTGAAAATGAATGAGTCTTCCCTGACGGGCGAATCATTCCCCACGGAAAAAAACACTGCTACCCTTGGTGATGCTGCATTGCCGATGGGGGAAAGGTCTAACATGTCCTTCAAGGGGACGATTGTTTCTGGGGGGAGGGGAACGGGACTGGTGGTTGCCACGGGCATGGAGACCGAACTGGGCAGGATTGCTGAAATGATCCAGGCGGAAGGGGATACGCGCACTCCGCTGCAAAAAAAGCTGGCGGCTTTCGGTCGTCGCCTGGCAGTGCTGGTTATGGTCATCTGCGGCGTCATCTTTGCCATGGGTTACTTCCGTGGCGAAGCACCACTGCTCATGTTGATGACTGCTATTTCCCTTGCCGTAGCAGTTATCCCTGAGGCCTTGCCGGCGGTGGTAACCATTTCACTGGCACTGGGCGCGAAAAAGATGGTCAAGCAGCAGGCTCTTATCCGCCGGCTTTCAGCGGTAGAGACGCTGGGGGCTGTTACCCATATCTGCACCGACAAAACCGGAACACTGACCTGCAACCGGATGACTGTTACCGGACTTTATCTGGACGGTAAAAACGTGGCGTCGGTTAAACCAGGGGAGGCAAAGGAAGTGGCGCCCGGCTCGGCCCTTTCCCAGCTTTTGACTGCTGCTGCCCTTTGCAATGATGCAAGAATGAACAACGGCAACGAGTTGAGCGGTGACCCCACCGAAACGGCGCTTTACGCTCTGGCTCTTGATTATTGCTATGAGCCGGTGAAGTTGGCGGCCGAATCTCCCCGCCTCACCGAGCTTCCTTTTGATGCGGTACGGAAATGCATGACCACCGTCCACGACAGCCCCCAGGGAATCATTGCTTACACGAAAGGAGGACTGGAGGCGATTCTGGAAAAGACCACCGGCATTATCTCAGCTTCAGAAGTGGTTCCTGTCGACCATGCTGCCCTGCTCAAAGCCAATGATGATATGGCCGCCTCCGGCCGGAGGGTCCTGGCGCTGGCAATGAGGAAACTGGAGACGATGCCTGCCGAGGTTTCCCCTGAAACCATGGAAAAAGACCTGATCTTCATCGGCCTGGTGGGGATGGAAGACCCACCGCGGGAGGAAGCTTTTGCAGCGGTGGCCCAGTGCAAGACAGCAGGGATCATTCCGGTGATGATTACCGGGGATCATCCGGCAACGGCGGCGGCAATCGCAGGAAAATTGTCGATCCTTGAGGCAGGGGGAGAGGTCATGACCGGTCCCCAACTGGAAGCGCTGTCCCTTGACGAGTTCGAAAAGCGGGTTGAGAGAGTCCGGGTATACGCTCGAGTGGCGCCGGAGCAGAAGCTGAAAATCGTTCAGGCGCTTAAGGACCGGGGCAAATATGTGGCCATGACCGGCGATGGCGTCAATGATGCTCCGGCCCTGAAAAGGGCCGATATCGGAATTGCCATGGGGATTACCGGCACTGACGTTGCCAAGGAAGCAGCGGCAATGATCCTTCTCGATGACAACTTTGCCACAATTGTTAATGCTGTGAGGGAGGGGAGGCGGATTTATGCCAATATCCTCAAATTCATCACCTATTCCATCACAGCCAATTGCGGCACGCTGGTGCTGATCGCCGTCGCTCCGTTCCTGGGGTTGCCTTTGCCGCTGTTTCCCATTCAGATCCTATGGCTCAATTTGCTTTGTGACAGCCTTCCAGGACTGGCACTTGCAGTAGAACCGGTTGAGCGTGATGCCATGGATCGGCCGCCGGTGAATCCCGCCTCAGGAGTCTTTGACGAAGGGCGTGGTTGGTTCATGGCCCGGCATGGCATGGTCATTGGCGGAATCGCCCTGGGGCTGCAGATCTATGCCGCTGAAAACCGTCTTGCATGGCAGACCATGGTCTTCACCTTTCTGATTTTCAGCAGAATGGCCATGGCTCTTTCGGCCCGGTCCCGGCATTTGTCACTGCTGCAGCTGGGTATTTTCAGCAACCGACCGCTGATTGGCGCCATCCTCCTCGTCACTTTGCTGCACCTCTGTGTTATCTGGATTCCTGCCATGCAACCCATCTTTTCCACCCACCCCCTGGACCTGAAGGAAATGGGTTTGGTGCTGGCCCTGTCAATGGTAGTTCTGATGCTAAACGAAGTGGAAAAGGTTGTCCTTGGAGGCCGCAGCAGATCGGGACAATAATCCCCCGTCTCTTAAATCAGGGCATCGATGGCTTCAAAATCAACATCCTGCTCGGCATTGGTCTTGATCCAATTGAGCTTTTCCTGGTCTTCGGCGGTGATTTTAGCAACATCGGCCGACAGGGTGGTGAAAACCTTGGCGGTTGTCTTGTCTACTCTTATGTAAGGAATATTGCTGTCGTCCAGTATCTGCTGGCTTATCTTGGATACCGGTACATGGCCTGCTACGACCAAGCCGGCGATCTTGGCCCTGTAGGCCGGGATATGGTAGAGGGAGGCCATGGTAACGATCAGTTCGTCCCGTGAACTGGTCAGAATCAGCAGACTGGAATCGAGCAGGCCGTCGATGACCCGTTGTGAAGAGGCGGCTCCCAGCTGAATGTGATTGATGATGCGGCTTTTTTCTGACAGGTCGCCATTCAGGGGCAGGTTGAGCAGCTTTCCGATATGTCCCAGGGTCGGATTGGCCAGGACCGGGGAATAATTAAAGCCGCCGATGACCTGAAGGTTGCCTGCGAAGGCCTTTTGCAGATAGCCAAGGATGTGTTCACGTTTCTTGCTCAGGAGTTTGTTGACCAGCACCGCCCGCACATCGGCCTTTTCCCGTTCATAAAGTGCCAGATTCAGGTTTACAGCATCTATCACCTTGCCGATACCGCTTTCGGAAACGATCACCACCGGGGCATCGAGCATTTTTGCCACTCTGGCGTTGCTCAAACCAATTACCGAACCGACGCCGCCATGCCCCGCTCCCTCGATTATGAGAAAGTCGTACTTGCTTTCAAGCTCCTCTACTGCATCAACGATACAGTCGCCAAGGGACAAGTCGTCCAGCCTGCCGCTTAGATAATCCTTGGTGAAATCCTTATGCAGCGCCACCGGCGACATGAGGGCAATATCTTCTTCAAGGCCGAAGGCCTTCGCCATCAGCACGGCGTCCATGTCAACTATGAAATCGTCATATAACTCGATCTTGGGGCCAATCGGCTTGATGAAGCCCACTCTTTTGTACTTCTTGCGGGCCAGGTGCATGAGCGAAACACTGATAGTAGTCTTGCCGCAGTTTTGACCGGTAGCCCCGATAAATATCTTTTTAGCCATTGTTTCCTCCATGCCATTAAAAAAAATAATACACTCATTTTATATCATCCAGAAGTCACGACACAACCTGCCGGCATAGCCTGGAAAACCAGTTGTCAAAAATGATGACCTTCTCGTCACCGAACTTTTTCAGCGAGGCACGAATCTGTTGCGGGGATTTGGCCATTGCTACTGAATCAGGATTCTTTGAGTAAAAAAGGTCGGCAAAGCAGATAATTTCTTCTTCGAGACAGAGCGGTACCATGTCTCTGGCCGGAAGAGGCAGTTCCTGACGGCAGATATCAGCAGCCGTGAGGCCGACGCCGATGTGGCGTTCGCATACCATGGCATGGCGGGGTAAGCCCTCTGCCTCAAGAATCTCTCTGCCGGCAATACCATGGCAGATATAGGGCATTTGCCCGAAGCAGAACATTTTTGGGGCATGTACCTGTGAAACGCCGATATCGTGGATGAGTGCCGCTTCCTCCACAAACAGCAGATCAACGGGCACGTCGAGTGCTCTGGCAACGGCCAGTGCCTTGTCGGCCACAAGACGGCTATGCTGCAGCACTATTTCAAGTGCCCCTTGGCAGGTAAAATATTTTTCCATTAGTGCCGTTGCATCCATCAGTTTACCCCGTGGCTATTTCAGGCTATTATATGAATGCAATCAGGCATGTCAACGTATACCAACTGAATCTTAGACTTATATTGCAGGAAGCTAACGGGAGATGTGGTGACAGTGGAAATAAAGGAGACGGATCTTAAGGTGGAATTCTATCGTGGCTCGGGACCCGGTGGTCAACACCGCAATACCACAGATTCTGCAGTACGGATTCGCCATCTGCCAACAGGCATTGTGGTTCAGGCGGCGGAAAACCGTTCCCAATGGCAAAACCGGGAAGTGGCAATGCTTCGTCTGCGACAGGCGCTCATCAAACGCGAGCGCAAGGAGAAACAGAGGATTGCGACCAAGGTGCCGCGCAAAACCAAAGAGCAGCGGCTCTCCGATAAAAAGGTCGTTTCACAGCGAAAAAAGGAACGCTCCTTTCGCGATGAATAATCAATCCTGCCCATGACCTTCTCTTGGCTCAATTCTGACTTCTTCATTTCACCTGAATAAGAAACGGGAAGGGTAGCAGTTGTTTAATTGGTTACATTATCTCTCTGAAAAAGTCTTGCAGCAGGCATGGTCTTGATGGATGCTGACCTGTATTTCAGGGGCGGAGCATTCCAGCGATTGATTGAATCTGCAGTTGTCAACCTTGCATGCGCCTACGCCGCCTGTAACGTCCATTACGCCGGCTTTCTGTGATGAATTGGTGAAGGTATCGCAAGTGGGATGAGAGTCACCCACAGTTATTGCCATCGCGTGACATATTCTGTTGGAGTTATAGGCGCAGTCGGAAACATCGCATACTTTTATCTTAGGCATTGTCGTTGCCATAGTCTATCCTCCTTGTGCACCCCTTCCCACTGAAAGTCTGGCATAGATCAAGCCCTTGTCAATGCTACCGGTTTGCAACTGCCTCCTCTATACTATTTATCCAACCCGTACATTCCGCAGATAACTTCTGCAAATGCGGCAGCAGCAGGAGAAAGCTGTCGGCCGGCCCTCTGGACCAGGTACAGGTGACGGGAGAAATCTACACCCTTGATGTCGAGAGGGAAGAGCTCTCCCCGTTCCATCTCTTTTTTCATGGAAATTTCCGGAATGAAAGATATGCCCAGCCCGTTAATGACTGCCTTTTTGATTGATTCATTGCTACCGAGACAGGCTTTGACATTGAATGTGGAGATGTTGATGCCGGCCAAGGAGAGCGCTTCCCTTATGGTTTTGCCGGTACCTGATCCCGGCTCGCGCAAGACATATTTCTCTTCCTGGAGTTCCTCCGGGTCAACAGCCTTGCGTTTTTGCCAGCGGTGTTGTTTTCCGACCACCAGCCGAACATGGTCCTGACCGAGAGGAGTGAAGAGAATGTCATCATTGTCGAACCAGGTCCCGATAACACCCAATTCGATTTCCTCCTTGTCCAGCTTGTCCAGAATCTCACGGCTGTCGCCATGCAATACGGTGACCGCCAGGCTTGGAAAGCGGCTGATCAGAGCCGGGAGGGCATCGGGAAGAATGTAATCACCGGGTATGTTGCTGCCGCCAATGGTGAGGTTGCTATGCTCGATCCCTTTGAAACGGTTCATGGCCTGCACAAGACTCCGGGTATTTGCAAGCAGCTGTTGTGCGTGCTGGAGAAGCAGTTTCCCCCCCTCGGTCAATAGCGCGCCCTTGCCGGTGCGGTCAAGCAGCCTGAGCCCAAACTCCTTTTCCAGCGCCGATATGTGCTGGCTGACGGTGGACTGGGTAATGAAGGTTGCATCAGCTCCCTTGGAGAAACTGCCGGTTTCTGCCACGGCAATGAATACTTCTAATTGTTTAAGATTCATAGACCCTCCTATCGTTATGAACGATAACATCTATTTGTTTTATGAAAATTATCAATTTGACTAATATATGTCAATTGTCATATTTAATGGCAGCTATTGCGAAGTCTATTATTTTTTGTTCTTGTTCCCGGAATGGAAGAAGCAAAACTCCCAGTGGGAAATTTATAGAGCGTGACACCAAAACTGCACGCAAGGAGTAAGGTCTGTGAAAAATGTTATGTTGATAGCGGGTATTCTGTTGGTATTTGTGGCGGGTCCCACGTTTGCCGCCAATTATGTTGAACCGGATCAGTTCAAACAATGGCTGGAGAACGGGAAACAGGTAGTTATTGTCGATATTCAAACTGCGCCGGAATTTGCCCGGCACCACTTCAAAGGTTCAATCGAGACGAATGCCTACCCTGGTAAAACAGCAGAGGAGAAGAAGCTTCTCGACCGGGCATTGCCTACAATCAATGCTTCTTCAGAAACCCCGGTCGTCATTGTCTGCCCAAAGGGTGGCGGCGGTGCCAAGAATGCCTATGAGTATCTGCAGAGTAAGGGTATTGCGGAAGAGCGTCTTCAAATACTCTCTGACGGTATAAAAGGCTGGCCCTACAAAGAGATGTTATTGAATAAAAATTCAAACTGAAGAATGGTGCCAAATGAAAAAAATACTGTTACTGCTGATTATCTTTTGTCTTGTTAATGCAGCCCCTGGCTGGGCAAAAAGTCACCAGGGGGTCGTGACTATTGAAGTTGATCTCACTGCGCAAGAACCTGGCAAAGAGACCAGACTCTGGCTACCCTATGCTGTCTCAGATGGAGAGCAGCAGATAAGTGACGTGAAGGTCAGTGGAGATTATGCCTCTTCTGCCGTCTACACAGACCGTATTAACGGCACACCAATGCTCCATGTGCAATGGAAAAAGGATGCCGCCAGCCGCAAGCTGACTTACTCATTCGCTGTGGAGCGGCAGGAGATGATTCGAAGTGATCTGCCTGTCTCGAAGGTTTCCTGGAGTCCAGCTGATTACCGGCAGTATCTTGCAGCCACCAGTCTCGGGCCCATCGATGGTGACGTGAAAAGACTTTCCGATCAGATCACCAAAGGAAAAAAGACGGTGCTGGAAAAGGCCAGAGCCATCTATGACTGGACCTGTGAGAATACCTATCGCGACCCGGACACCCGCGGCTGTGGCAAGGGGGATGTCTGCGCCCTGTTGAAAAAGCCTGGTGGGAAGTGCACCGATATCTCTTCTGTCTTTGTGGCCCTTGCCAGGGCTGCCGGAGTTCCTGCCCGGGAGATCTTTGGCATCAGGCTCGGCAAGAAGGCAGAGGAGGATATTAGCGGCTGGCAGCACTGCTGGGCTGAGTTTTTCCTGCCCGGTTACGGCTGGGTTCCGGTTGATCCGGCAGACGTGCGCAAGGCAATGCTCGTGGAAAAGCTGAAGCCTGAAGATCCAAGGACCCGCGAGCTGCATGATTATTTCTGGGGAGGGATTGATCAGTACCGGGTCAAGCTCGCAACAGGACGTGATATTGTGCTTAATCCTCCACAGGCTGGGGAGCCTCTCAACACCTTTGGCTACCCCTATGGGGAGGTCGGTGGAAAAGCCCTGGACTGGCTGGACCCCAAAGGGTTTGCCTATCGCATAATCTACCGGGAAAAGTAAAAACTCTCTTTCCGAAGAACCGCACCGGACAAAGGTGCGGTTTTTTTGCCGTACCTGAGCCAGATATTTTCAGCTGCCTGATTTGCCTAAAAAATGGGCAGAGAGTTAAATCCATGTAAAGTTACACTGGACTTAAGGGCACCTACTGCTTTTCTCCACATGTTTATCCACAGTTTCTGTGGATTACAGCCCCATCCATAAGGCTTTTAGCCATAACAGGCTGAAAGTTATCCACTTTTCTCTTTTAGTTTAAAAATAAGACAAAATATTGACACATTTTTTCAATCACAAGTTGCTGGTTTTTCAAGGAAAAAGTTCATCAAAAATTTATTACTAGCGTTTGCCTCCGGCCATCCGCCGGCTCTCCGGACAGCGACGCAGCAGGTACATGAAAACGGGGCCGGCGATGGCGCCCAGGCCTGCTGTTGCAAAGGCAATTCCCCATTCGGCGTTTATCCCGGGAATGGGCTGCCATCCATGGCAGACGTCCAGTGCCAAGCCGAAAACCGTTGGCGAGATCATGCCGAGAGAATAACCCACCAAAGATTGCATGCCCATGGCAGCTCCCATATAGCCTGGGGCCACCAGTTCGGTCAATCCCACAGAAAAAACAGGTGATTCTGCCACAATCAGGTAGCCATAGACGATGCCCACGGCAAAGGTCAGGTATGGGCTTGCGTTGATGAGCCAGCCGAAGATAAAGGAGAATATGGCGCTCCCGCACATTACGATGATAATGGTTCTGGTCCTGCCCAGCATATCGGACAGGGTGCCGGTGATGGCGGTGGAAAAGGTGCCGATGCCAATGATGAGGGCGGCAGCGGTTGCTGCCCAGCCTGTGGCCAGGCCTCGCGCAACCCCGTGACTGACCAGTGCAGCGGTAAAAAAAGGGGCCAGCCAACTCCTCATGCCGTACATTTCCCACATGTGGGAGCCGTAGCCCAAGATCATCAGGAAAGCAGGCTTGTTTTTCAGGACTTCCGCCCGGAAACCGTTTTCAGTTGCGGCATGCACCATCGGCCGATAACCTCTGAAGACAAACAATGAAAGTAAGGCGCCGCTGTATACACCGATCGAACAGACAATGAAGGCCCATCGCCAACCGACCATGGATGTTACGGCACCGGTCACAGCCAGGGACAGGGACGCTCCCAGGACCAGTGAGCCAACGTAAATGCCCACTGCCTTGCCCCGTTTACCGGCCTCGAATTTTTCAGCCACCAGTTTCAAGCCCGGCATGTAGGTGCCTCCCATGCCTATTCCGGTTAAGGCCCTTAGCAGCATGGCGGAAAGATAGTCGTCGGCATAAAGGGCAAAGAGAAGATTGGCCGTGCCGGACCAGAGGGCCGAGAAGATGAAAATATTCCTGATATTGTACCGGTCGGAAAGGGTCGAAAGAATAACGCCGGAGGCGATATAGCCCAATTGGTAAAAGGAAAATATGGAGCCGGCCCTGGTATTGTTCATTCCCCATTCCTGCTTTAAAAGAGGAAGGACGGCGGAATAATTTATGAACACCAGCATGATGAATATCTGGGCCAGGCAAAGGGTCAACAACCAGCGGGTTTTGTCGTTCATGGCGTGTTACCTTTTCGTGTGGCAGGGGTGTGGGCGGGATTATAGCTGGCAAGGAAATTTTTAACCAGAATAAAAAAAAGCCTGCGGCATGGCAGGCTTTTTTTCAGCAAAACCAGGGATAGGTGTGTTAGCTGTTGGTTGCCCACTGGCCGTGCAGAGAGCAGTATTCCCTGACCACAATTTCACCAGTAACTGCGGGGAAGAGGGCTTCAGGCGCATCACCGGGCTTGAGTGCCACACGGTAGACACGTCCTTCGGCAATCAGTTCAACCCACTCAATGAAATGCTGCTCCTCCATGGGGTGCGAAACGCTGCCCACCTTGACCAGGATGCCGCCGGCGGTTTTTTCAATTACCGGCAGATGCTTTTCCCTGGAGGCATCCACGGTATTCTCCACCTGCAACACCATCGGATTACCGCAGCAGACTAGTTCCCCCGGGCCGGAGTGAAGGACTTCAGTAATGTTGCCGCAGCTTTGGCATTTGTAGATTTCATTTCTTGTACTCATGATTCATGCCCTCCTGATGTAATTAAACAGACCATTTCGATCTTTTTAATCTTATAGCAAGAACCTCCCAGCATTGCAACATTTTTGAATTACGGGGCTTCAGCCGACTTCGGTGTATTCCCGCTGGCGAAACTCCACACCCAGGGATTGGGCAAGCTGTATGACCGCCTCAAGATTGAGTCCCGGCACGGTCACTGCACTGGCAACGACCTGTGGGACGTGTTCCTTGGCGATCCGGAGAAACTCGCAGACTCCATTGAAGCCGGCTGCACCGAAGGGGGTGTTGCAGAGCCTTTGGTAGGTTTCGGCATCAGCGGCGTTGAGACTTACGGATAGGCAATCGATGAGCCCCGCCAGTTCCGGCAGGATGTTCCTCCCGTAAACAAGGTTCGCCTGGCCGTCGGTGTTGATCCTGGTCTTTATCCCTTGTTTTTTCAATTGGGCGGCGACTTCCTTGATCAGATCCAGGCGCAGCAGTGGTTCTCCATAGCCGCAGAAAACGATTTCGTCAAAGCCGGTATGCTCGGTGATGGCTGCCATGACCTCATCATATGCGGGTTCATGGTCCAGGAGCAGATTGTGTCCTTTGACGGTGAAGTCTTCGAACTTGGCGCAAAAGGAGCAGCGGTTGGAACAGCGATTAGTGATGTTCAGATAAAGGGAGTTCCTGATGCGATAGGCAATGCGGGCGTGCTGGTCCTTTTGGCCGATACCGAACAGGCGGCGCACGTTGTGGGTGGTAATGCGGCTTACATCCTCCAGTGACAGGCCTTTCAGCTCAGCCACTTTTTCGGCGGTCAGGCGAACAAAAGCCGGTTCATTGCGCTTGCCCCGGTGGGGCACCGGAGTCAGGTAAGGGCAATCCGTTTCCACCAGCATCTTCTCGATCTTCGTTCCCTTGACCACCTGGCGCAGGTTCTCATTGGCGGGGTAGGTAATGGTGCCTGGTATGGAAATATGGAAGCCAAGTTCTATACACTGGTGGGCCATCTGCAGGTCTCCGGAAAAACAGTGAAACACTCCCCCGACCGTTGCAGCTTCCTCTTCCCTGACAATGGTCAGCACTCGCTCATGGGCGTCCCGATCATGGATGATGACCGGCAGTGACACTTCTTTGGCCAAGCGGATAAAGCGGCGAAAGACCTCTTCCTGTATATGCCGCGGAGAGCGATCCCGGTAGAAATCGAGGCCGATCTCGCCGATGGCCACCACCTTGTCGTTGCTGTTGGCCAGATCACGGATAATCCCATAACAGTTGTCGGTGACGCGGGATGCATCATGGGGATGAATGCCCACCGCACAGTAGAGGTTTCCATGTTTTGCTGCCAACTCGCAGGCTGCCTTGCTCGTCTCGATATCGGTACCGATAACTATCATTTCACTGACACCGGCATCATCTGCCCGCTTGAGCATATCCTCAAAGTCGTTTTTGAAATCCAGATCGTAAATGTGCGCGTGAGAGTCGATAAGAGATGTTTTTGTCATATCTGCCTGCCTTTTGCTCTTTTGTAGGAACAAGGATAGCACCGACAGGCATGGCATGCAAAATATTTTGCCCATGAGTGGGGATGGATGGCTGGAGGAAAGGTCATTGAGCCGAAGATTTTCGGCACCATGACCTTTAATCTTAGATGTCAGTGAACCAGCTTGTAGGCTATTGAAGCCACATGTTTGCCCTGATAGCGAGCCGCGGCCAATTCGTTTTCCGTGGGGGTGCGCTCTCCTTGTGTGCCGGCAACAGTGGAGGCCCCATAGGGTGAACTGCCGGTTATTTCGTCATTGCGCATCTGTCCTTGAAAGGCATAGGGTAGCCCTACAATCACCATGCCCTGATGCAGCAAAGTAATGTGAAAACTGAGAATAGTCGATTCCTGACCACCATGCTGAGTGTTCGAGCTGGTAAAGACGCTGCCCACCTTGCCGATGAGGGAGCCTTTCACCCAAAGCCCACCTGTTGCATCGAGAAACTGGCGCATCTGGCCGCACATGTTACCGAAACGGGTAGGAGTGCCGAAAATTACAGCATCAGCTTCGGCCAATTCTTCAACAGTGCAGACTGGTATATGGGCCATGCTCTTCTGTGCCTCCAAGGCGCCCATTTTTTCCAGCACATCCTGGGAGAGCGTTTCCTGGACACGCCGGATAATGACCTCGGCGCCCACAACTTCCTTTGCTCCCTCGGCCACAGCCTCGGCCATTCGCTGAATATGTCCGTACATGGAATAAAAAACGACCAAAACTTTCATATACATGCCTCCTCTTTTAGTTAATGAGCCATGCTACTTTACCATGGGTTTTTAAGAGTTCAAGGCGACAGTTTTGCCCTGTGGCTTGTTGACACCTTAGCCATTATTGTGCAATAATGGCCCAAATTTTTTAGTTTCACTAAAAGGGAGCCAATCAGCAGAACCGGCTCCCATCGTTGTATTCAGGGACCCATGAGCCAGCAAGATTTTGTACATTTACACCTGCATTCCCAATATTCACTTCTCGACGGCGCCATTCGCATCGGTGACCTGATCAAGAAGGCAAAGGGTTATGAAATGCCCGCCGTGGCCATCACCGACCATGGCAACATGTTCGGCGCCATCGAATTCTATACCAAGTGCAAGGACAAGGGGATCAAACCCATCATCGGCAGCGAGGTCTACATTGCTCCCGGTTCCCGGTTCAGCAAGGAAGCCGGCAACGGCCATGAATCCACTTCCAGTTACCATCTCATCCTGCTCGCCCAGAACCTGCAGGGCTACAAGAACCTTTGCTGGCTGGTCTCCGCCGGCTACAAGGAAGGCTTTTATTATAAGCCGCGCATAGATAAGGAACTGTTGGCAGAGCACAGTGAAGGTCTGATCGTGCTCTCCGCCTGTTTGGGGGGGGAGGTTGCCTACCAGTGCGGCCGGAACAGCATGGAAGATGCCGTGGCCACTGCCCGTTGGTATTCGGAACTTTTCCCCGGGCGCTACTACATCGAGCTGCAGGAAAATACACTGCCCGAACAGGATGTGGCCAACAAACGTCTGCTGGAGATTGCTTCCGAGCTTTCCCTGCCGCTGGTTGCCACCAACGACTGCCACTACCTCAACCGGGAAGATGCCAAGGCCCATGAGGTCCTGCTCTGTATCCAGACCGGCAAGACCATGAACGACCCGAACCGGATGCGCTTTTCTGCGGATGAGTTCTATTTTAAATCACCTGCGGAAATGGCCGCCGCCTTCCATTATGCTCCGGAAGCCATCAGCAATACGGTGCGTATCGCCGAAAGCTGCAATTTTGAGCTGGACTTCAAGACCTATCATTTTCCCCAGTATACAAAGCCGGCAGAAAAAACCCTGGATGACGTCCTTGAGGAGCAGGCCTTTGAAGGACTTGCCGATCGTCTGGTGGCGGTTCGGGCCAAGTATCCCGATCTGACAGCGGAGCAGGAGCAGGGTTACCATGACCGGCTGCGCATCGAGCTGGACTGCATCAAGCAGATGGGTTTCCCCGGTTATTTCCTGATTGTTGCCGACTTCATCAACTGGGCCAAGGACCAAGGCATCCCGGTCGGGCCTGGCCGCGGCTCGGCAGCCGGTTCCCTGGTTGCCTACTCCATCCGCATTACCGATCTGGACCCGATCCCCTATAACCTGCTCTTTGAACGGTTCCTCAACCCGGAACGTATTTCCATGCCTGATATCGACGTTGACTTCTGCCAGGACCGCCGCGAGGAGGTTATCCAGTATGTCACCGAGAAGTACGGCCGGGACAAGGTCTGCCAGATCATCACCTTCGGTACCATGGCGGCGCAGGGGCGTACTCCGTGATGTGGGGCGGGCGCTGGATATGGCCTACGGCGATGTGGACCGAATCGCCAAGTTGGTGCCGGAGGTGCTGGGCATAACTCTGGATAAGGCCCTGCAGCAGGAGCCGAGGCTGAATGAGATTGCCGGTGCAGATCGCACAGGTGAAGCAGTTGCTGGATGTGGCCCTTTGCCTGGAGGGACTGGCGCGACACGCCTCCACCCATGCAGCGGGGGTCGTGGTTGCCCCTGACGTGCTGGAGCAATTCTGCCCGGTCTACAAGGATCAGAAAAACGGCTCCATTACCACCCAATACTCCATGAAATATGTGGAGAAAATCGGCCTGGTCAAGTTCGACTTTCTGGGTCTCAAGAACCTGACCGTCATTCACAATGCGGTGAAACTGATCCGGGCCGGTAAAAAAGAAGATTTCGACATAACCCTGTTGCGGGATGACGACGAGGAAAGTTACAAACTGCTCCAGTCGGGTAATACCACCGGTGTATTCCAGCTTGAGTCTTCAGGCATGCAAGGCCTGCTGGTCAAGCTCAAGCCTTCCTGTTTCGAGGATATCATCGCCGTCTGTGCTCTCTATCGTCCGGGACCACTGGGCAGCGGCATGGTGGATGACTTCATCGAGCGCAAACATGGCAGGAAGAAAACAGTGTACGACCTGCCCCAGCTGGAACCCGTTCTGAAGGATACCTACGGTGTCATCGTCTATCAGGAACAGGTCATGCAGATTTCCCGCAGCCTGGCCGGCTATTCCCTTGGCCAGGCGGACCTGCTGCGCCGAGCCATGGGTAAGAAGGACCCTTTGGTCATGGCCAAGGAAAAAATTCCTTTTCTGGCCGGAGCTGAGAAACAGGGGATCGATCCGAAGAAAGCGGAAGCTATCTTCGATCTGATGGCCAAGTTTGCCGAGTACGGTTTCAATAAGTCCCATTCTGCTGCCTATGCCCTGGTAGCCTATCAGACCGCCTATCTCAAGGCCCACTATCCGGTGGAGTTCATGGCGGCGCTCCTCACCGAGGATATGGGGAATACCGACAAGGTCATCAAGAATATCAGCGACTGCCGGGAGATGGGGATCGAGGTGCTGCCGCCGGATATCAACGCCTCCTTTTTATCCTTCCGCGTCCTTGGTAATTCCATTCGTTTCGGGCTTGGTGCCGTCAAAAATGTTGGCGAATCGGCCATCGAGGCAATCCTTGATGCCAGAAAAACGGAACCCTTTGCCGATATCTTCGATTTCTGCGAGCGAGTAGACCTGCGCCGGGTCAACAAGCGGGTGGTGGAGTCATTGATCAAGTGCGGCGCCTTTGATTCCACGGGATCCAAACGGGCTCCGCTGATGGCTGTTTTGGAAGACGCCATGTCTTTGGGCCAGAAGATCCAGCAGGAGCGGGACAGCGCCCAGGTGTCGCTGTTTGGTGTGGCGGAGATTGCCATGGGAAACGGTAACGGCAGGGGAAATCTACCCGAGCTGCCTGAATGGGATGACAAATTCCTGCTCAACCAGGAGAAGGAGGCACTTGGCTTCTATATCACCGGCCATCCACTGGATCGGTATTCCTCCCAGATCAAGCGTTTTTCCACGGCCCATACCTCGGATGTTTCGGACATTGCCGAGAAGACCGAAGTCAAGGTCTGCGGTATCGTCGTCGCCAAAAAGGAATTCATCACCAAAAAAGGTGACCGCATGGCCTTCATTACCCTTGAAGACCTGCATGGATCCATTGAGGTGGTGGTGCTGGCAAAGGTTTACGCCAAAGTTGCAGAATTCCTCAGCAGCGATGATCCTGTCCTTGTCAGTGGCAGCGTTGAGGTGGGAGAGAAGAACACCAAAATTATTGCCAGTGATGTTGTCTCGCTCAAGGACGTGACCGAACGCGAGGCCAGGCGGGTCCATGTCACGGTTCAGGGCGGAGTGGGGCGGCAGCAGCTTGAGACCCTAAAAGATATTATCAAACGCTATCCAGGTGGCTGCAGATCATATCTGCATATTGTCATTGCCGAGCAGTCGAGAACAACCATCAATCTGCCTGAGACATGTATGCTGTCAGCCAGCGAAGAATTATCTCTGGAAGTAAAGAACCTGCTGGGTTATAATGCCGTTTCTTTCGAGTAGCCTGTATTCCAAGATTCATTTCCCTGCTTTAAATTTCAGTGCAATCAAAGGAGAAAACAATAAATGGCGACACAGACCTACCTTGAATTTGAAAAGCCGCTGGCAGACCTGGAACGCAAAATTCAGGAACTGCAGGAACTTTCCGGAGACACCATGGATCTGAAGGCAGAGATTGCCAAACTGGAGAGGAAGGCGGAGAAGGTCCAGGAAGATATCTACGCCAATCTCAGCCGCTGGCAGACTGCCCAGGTGGCCCGCCACATCAACCGCCCGTTTACCCTGGACTACCTGAACCTCATCTTCACAGAATTCACCGAACTACATGGTGACCGCAATTTCGGAGACGATCATGCCATTGTTGGCGGACTGGCGAGGCTGGATGGCGAGCCGGTCATGGTTATTGGCCATCAAAAGGGGCGGGACACCAAGGAAAAGGTCTTCCGCAATTTCGGCATGCCGAATCCAGAAGGTTACCGCAAAGCCCTGCGGCTCATGGAGATGGCCGAACGGTTCAAGCTTCCCATCATTACTTTTGTCGATACCCCTGGCGCTTTCCCGGGCATTGGTGCCGAGGAGCGTGGACAGGCCGAAGCCATAGCCAGAAACCTGCGTGAGATGTCCCGTATGACAGTGCCAATTATCGTTGTCATCACCGGTGAAGGTGGTTCCGGCGGTGCGCTGGCCATAGCCGTCGGCGATCGTATTCTGATGCTGGAGCATTCCGTCTATGCGGTAATCTCGCCGGAAGGCTGCGCCGCCATCCTCTGGTCGGACGGCACCAAAGGAGAGCAGGCGGCCGAGGCGCTGAAGCTGACGGCAAAGGATATCCTGGCCCTTGAGGTCAGCGATGAAATAGTCAAAGAACCAATTGGCGGCGCGCACCGCGACCACGAGGCCATGGCCAAAAATCTTCACGAGGCTCTTATCAGGAACCTGAAGGAACTGAACAAGATCCCGGCGGATCAGCTTATTGAAGAGCGTTACCAGAAGTTCCGAAAGATGTCGCGGTTTATTGAATAGAAGGAATGGCTTTTTAGTAAAACGGCTGGCAATTCGACTCTTACGACTCGGTTGCCGGCCTTTGTTACTACTGGAGATTTATGCAGGAACGCTTACAGAAAATAATTGCCCAAGCCGGGATTGCATCGCGCCGGGAGGCTGAAAAGATTATTACCGACGGTCGGGTGGCGGTCAACGGTGAGGTTGTTACGGAGCTTGGCACCAAAGCCGATGCAGGAACAGACCGGATAACGGTGGATGGAAAACCGATCATTGTCGAGGGACGGAAACGCTATATATTGCTCTACAAGCCAGTAGGGTACATGACGACAATGAAAGACCCTGGAGGACGCCCGATTGTCATTGATTTGCTCAAAGATATCAATGAGCGGGTTTATCCTGTTGGTCGCCTCGATTACAACACCGAAGGACTGTTGCTGCTGACCAATGACGGCGCCCTGGCCAACAGGCTTGCCCACCCCAGTCATGAAGTGGACAAGGGATATCTGGTCCGGGTAAGGGGTCAGGCAAGCCCGTCTCAAATAAAGCATTTGCAGCTTGGGGTCAAGCTGGAAGACGGCATGACGGCTCCGGCCCAGGTTGAACTGTTTAAGGAGAGTGAGCAGAACTGCTGGATCTCGATCACTATTCATGAGGGGCGCTATCGTCAAGTGCGCCGCATGTGCGAAGCGGTCGGGCTGACAGTGGTGCGGCTGAAGCGCTCCCGCTATGGTTCGCTGGAGATAGGAGAACTGAAGCCGGGACAGTACCGGGAATTGACCCCAGTTGAGGTTGAGCGACTGAAGGCTGGAGAACGAAAATCAACCCATGGGGAGACCCCCGCGGCATAAGGTAGAGGATGACCTGTCACCTGTAAAAACAAAAAAGACCCATTCACTTCTCTGCCGTGAATGGGTCTTTGATTATAAATTCAACGTTCTCAGTCGATCAACTTGCCGATGCTTCTCCAACGTACGCCGAAATTCTCCTTGTCCCATGACCAATACTTTATGAACGCCAGCCCTTTGATCTGCTCGTTCTTGACGAATTTCCAGAAACGGCTGTCGTAGGATCGGTCGCGGTTGTCTCCCATGACGAAGTAGGAATTGGCTGGGACAGTGATGAGATCTGTATTGTCCCGCGGATTCTGTTCCTTGGGAATAATGTCCTTTTCCTTGTGTACTTCATGGGGATTTTCATAGTGCTTGCCGTTGATGTAGACCTTTTTGTTGATGACCTGAACGGTGTCTCCCGGAGTGCCGATGACCCGCTTGATGAAATCCTTGCTGGGATCTTCGGGGTACTCGAAAACAACCACATCACCCCTTTGGGGATCCCTGATCTTGAGCAGCCTGGTGTTGGTGAAGGGTATCTTGGTGCCGTATAAGAACTTGCTGACCAGGATATGGTCGCCGATGGCCAGCGTTTCCTCCATGGAGCCCGATGGGATTTTGAAAGCCTGGACAACAAAGGTACGGATGACCATGGCCAGAATTACGGCGATGATGATGGATTCGGCATATTCACGAACAATGTGTTTTTTCCGGATCTGGGGTTGTGACTCAGCCTTTGGTGTATCGGAGGTCATGTTCTTATAATCTTCCATGGGGCAATGTCCTTTGCGGGTGTATTTGAAGAGTTCCTTGTTACAGGCTCTATCCTTCCACCTTGAGAATGGCAAGGAAGGCTTCCTGGGGCAGCTCGACGTTGCCGACGCTTTTCATCCGCTTTTTACCTTCCTTCTGTTTTTCCAGAAGCTTGCGTTTACGGGTAATGTCTCCGCCGTAACATTTGGCGAGAACGTCCTTGCGCATGGCCTTGACGGTTTCCCTGGCGATGATCTTGCTGCCTATGGCTGCTTGAATGGCGATCTCGAACATCTGTCTCGGGATCAGTTCTTTCATCTTGGAGACCAGGTCACGACCTCGATAATAAGCTTTCTCCCTGTGAATGATCAGGGAGAGAGCATCGACCACTTCGCCGTTGATCATAATGTTGAGGCGTTCCAGGTTGCTGCGCCGGTAATCAAGATGCTCATAATCCAGAGATGCGTAGCCCTTGGTGATGGATTTCAGCCGATCGTAAAAGTCCAGCACCACCTCGTTCAGAGGCAATTCATAGATAACCATGACCCTTGTTTGGGTGAGGTATTTTATCTCCCGCTGGACACCGCGCTTTTCCTCGCAAAGGGCCAGGACGCCACCAACATAATCATTGGGCACATGGATGGATGCAAGAATGAAAGGCTCTTCCACATACTGTATTTCCTGGGCTGGTGGCAGCAGATTCGCGCTCTCGATAGTAATGACGGAACCGTCAAGCCTGTGAACTCTGTAAACAACGGTGGGCGCGGTGGTGATTAGATCCAGGTTGAATTCCCGCTCCAGTCGTTCCTGAATGATTTCCATATGCAACAGGCCGAGAAAACCACAACGGAAACCGAAACCTAATGCCAATGATGTCTCGGGCTCGTAGGAGAAGGAGGAGTCGTTCAGTTTCAGCTTGCCCAAAGCGTCGCGCAACTGTTCATACTGGGAAGTGTCAATGGGGTAAAGCCCGGAAAAAACCATCGGCTGCACTTCTTTAAAGCCGGAAAGGGCAGAGTCACAGGGGTTGTGCAGGGTGGTGATGGTATCTCCCACCTTGGCGTCCTGAACGTCCTTGATACCGGCGATGATAAAACCGACCTCACCGGCGGACAGTGAAGCTACCTCGCACATGACCGGGGAGAAAACGCCGGCTTTTAATACCTCATAGTTGCGGCGGTTGGACATCAGCTGGATCTTGTCGCCTTTTTTAACCGCACCGTCTATGATCCGGACCAAAACTATTACCCCCTGATACTGGTCGTACCAGGAGTCGAACAAGAGAGCCTTGAGCGGCTTGTTCACGTCACCTTGCGGCGGAGAAATTTTGTTGACGATCTCTTCCAGGATTTCCCTGGTACCGATCCCTTCCTTGGCGCTGGCGAAAACTGCGTCATGGGCATCGAGCCCAATGATGTCTTCTATTTCCTGCTTGACCCGTTCGGGGTCGGCGGCAGGAAGATCGATTTTGTTCAGAACGGGAAAGACATCCAGATCGTTTTCAAGGGCCAAGTACACATTGGCCAGCGTCTGGGCCTCAACTCCCTGTGAAGCATCCACGACCAGCAGAGCACCTTCGCAGGCTGCCAGCGAACGCGAAACTTCATAGGTGAAGTCAACGTGACCCGGGGTGTCAATGAGATTGAGTACGTATACCTTGCCGTTATCAGCAACATAGTCAAGCCTGACGGCCTGGGCCTTGATGGTGATGCCACGTTCCCGCTCCAGGTCCATTTTGTCAAGAACCTGATTCTGCATATCACGTTTTGTAACTGCACCGGTATATTCCAGCAGGCGGTCGGCAAGGGTTGATTTACCATGATCTATGTGTGCAATGATCGAGAAGTTGCGAATGTGCTCTAATGCCATATTGCCCTTTTATTACCCGTAGTTGAACATGTAACAATATATAACTATATCTTTAATGTAAAGGGATTTCTGCCGTATGACGATCTGCGAAGGAGCGGGGGAGATAGCGGGGTGGGTTAAAATGATAATTTTTTGTTCAATTCAGCTACAAGTTTTTCCACATCGATCTTATGCACGGATGCGCCATGCTCCACTGCCTCAAAATCGGCTATCTGGCAGTCGTGGCAGTCAAGACCATATTGCTCAAAAATGCTGATTGTTTCCGGGTAACGGCGGATAATGTCACCAATGGTCATGTCTTTGCTGATCAAGGCTCTCCTCCATACCATGCTGAGTTTGAAAACTAATGCTTTGTCAGTCTGCCGTTTTCCAGTTGAAGGCAGAATATAATATGTGGTTCGTTTTTCGCTGCCTCACTTCATGTCAGATTATAACTGTCAGCGATTAAACTTGGTGTCCAGCGCCTTCTTTACCACAGGTGGGACCAGTCCCCCGATGGGGCCGTTCAGGGAGCTGACCTCTTTGACTATGGAGGAAGAAAGATAGCTGAACGGTACCGAGGTCATCATAAACATGGTTTCAACATCCTGGGTAATGCTTCTATTCATTTGGGCCAGTTGGAATTCGTATTCGAAATCAGATACCGCCCTCAAGCCGCGGATGATAACGGTAGCCCCCTGATTGCGGACGTAATCCACCAAAAGGCCGTCAAAGGTGTCAACCTTAGCCCGTTCGTTATTGCCCAGTACTTCATTGATGAGAGCTATTCGCTCATTTGTGCTGAACAGAGAATTTTTTTCAGAGTTTTTTGCGACGGCAACAATTATCTTGTCGAAGATCTTCAGGCCACGATCAATGATGTCAAGGTGGCCGTAGGTTATGGGGTCGAACGAACCGGGATAGACAGCAATTTTCAGTGGCATAGTTATCCTTTAGTCACCTTTATTGAAAAAGGCCAGGGCTGTATCTCCATATACCCTTCTGTCGAATTCCTGCAGTAAGCCAAAATGCCTGGGAATGGTTTCCTGTGCTGAGAACTCGGCCACCACAATCGTATCGTCGGTCACCAGCGGAGATGTGGACAGGCAGTCCAGCATTTTTTCGGTGTAACCTTTGCTGTAGGGAGGGTCAAGGAAGATCAGGCCGAATCCATCCCCCTGTTTTTCCAGCAGATGTATGGCAGCCAGTGCCTCATCAACTATAATTCGGGCTCTTGCTTCAAAATCCAGCATCTGCAGGTTTTTCTTGATCATTTCTGCAGACTGGCGGTGATTATCAATGAACACGGCATGGGCTGCGCCCCTGCTCAGCGCTTCAATGCCGAGGTTGCCGGTTCCGGCAAATACATCAAGCACCTTGATTGCCGGCATTTCCTCGATCATGTTCTGCAGTATATTGAAAAGCGCCTCTTTTATTCGGTCAGCAGTTGGTCTTACTCTCATGTTCTTGGGAGTGGTAAGTTTCCGGCCTTTTGCAGAACCACTGATTATGCGCAATGTCAAATTTCTCCAGATGCGGGTGGTCGGTCGGCCTTTTTGCCCCATGCATTTGCTTCTGAAACTGTTACCCTTGAAAAGGTTAAAGATCTACCATGAACGGCTTTGGAGAGTCAAGAACAAGTTTGTTGTTGACACCTCTTAAATGGACACTTAAATATGATCGTGGGAGGGTTTAACTTATGCCTGTTAATGTAATGGAAAGGCCTGATCTCGCCGGTTATGCAGCAAAAAGCTCACTTTCACGCGGCCGCAAGCATCCTGAGGAATTACGTGATGATCGGCCTGCCTTTGAACGTGATCGGGACAGGATCATACACTGCGCAGCTTTTCGGCGGCTCGAATATAAGACCCAGGTTTTTGTCAATCACGAAGGTGACTATTACCGCACCAGGCTTACCCATTCATTGGAAGTGGCCCAGATTGCCAAGGGCATTGCACGCAGATTGAAACTCAATGAGGAATTGACCGAGGCCTTGGCCCTGGCCCATGATCTTGGGCACACCCCCTTTGGGCATACGGGGGAAGAGGTTCTGAACAGCCTGATGAAAGGTTTTGGCGGTTTCGAGCATAACCTGCAGTCACTCAGGGTCGTTGACGAACTGGAGGAAAGATATCCCGGTTTTAACGGGCTGAATCTTTCCTGGGAGGTTCGCGAGGGAATAATCAAGCATTCCTCCCCTTACGACCGACCGCAAGAAGCAATCTCTGAATTCCTGCCCGGAATTGTGCCCACCATGGAAGCGCAGTTGATGAACTTTGCTGATGAAATTGCCTACAACAATCATGACATAGATGACGGACTAAAATCAGGATATATAACGCTGGATCAGCTTGCGACCGTTGAGCTGTGGGCCGAAGTATTCCAGGCTATTGCCGCAAAGTATCCAGATGTAGACCCTGAGCGGCAAAAGTGCCAGACTATCAGTGCCATCATCGGCCTTTTGATAACTGATATCACCGAGACGACAGTGGCTAATATTCGCGCCAACAATATTCAAACTCTGGAAGATCTACGTAACGTCAACAGCCAGATTGTTTGTTTCAGTCCCAAAATAGCGGATAAAAACCGTCAGTTGAAGCGTTTTCTCATGGAGAACCTTTACCATCATTACAAGGTGGAACGGATGCGAGTCAAGGCTGAACGCTACCTGACGCAACTATTCGATGTTTATATTTCACACCCGACTCTTTTGCCCCGCAAATATCTGGAGAAAATGGAGCGTGAGGGGAGGGAGCGTGTGGTTTGTGATTACATTGCAGGCATGACAGACCGGTTTGCCCTCGATGAGTTCAAGCGGCTCTTTGAACCATATGAAAGGGTATGAGTCAGGAGAAAGGAAGAGGAGCGAGGAAAAAGGTAAAAACTGAGACCGAACCTAGAACCTAGAACTTAGAACTTAGAACCTGCTTCATTCCTCTTTCCATGAAATGGCGCTCACCGGGCATCCGTCTATGCATTGCTGAATCTTCTGCTCAGGTGCTCCATGGGGGTCATGGGCAAAGGATTTGCCGTTAACGAACTGAAAGACCTCCGGCGCCAGCGAAACGCAAAGGCCGCAGCTGATACAAGCATCTGCATCGACCCAAACAATCTTATTCATCTTTAGCACTCCTTTTTCCACTTAGTATCTTGGCTTATATCATGTTTTTGCATCTTAGCAATTAGAGAAATTTCTTGACTCATGAAAGGGTTATGGGCTAGATTTTCTTCATATTTCATTTTGAATAAGTAGATAGACGATAATACTAAACCTCCTGTGAGGGGGGGGCGGAAAGCCTAATGGGTCTCATGGAGACAGCCGGGTTGCCGAAATATCCATCAAAGATATACGGCCCGGCTGTTTTTATTTTCAGGGCTGAAAAAAAGAGAGGAGACTTTATGAAAAGATTGCTTATAGTACCGGTCATGGCAACAATTTTGTCAGCACAACCGTCCTTTGCAAATGTCGGTTTCGACATGAATGTCAACATTGGCAATGGCGGAGGGAGACAGCCTGCACCAGCTCCTGTTTATGTGCCTGCACCAGCTCCTGTTTATGTGCCTGCACCAGCTCCTGTTTATGTGCCTGCACCAGCTCCTGTTTACGTTGATGTTGAAGAACCACCCGAGTTTATTATCCCTTCAGCGCTCGGATTCTATGTGGCCATCGGAGTTCCCTACGATCTGTTTTACATCTCCAATACTTACTATCTCTACCGCAACAACACCTGGTATCGTTCCCCAAGCTATAACGGCCCATGGGCAAGCACCTCCCATCGCAGACTTCCTCCCGGACTTCGCCGCCACAAATTCGAGCGGATTCGCCATATCAGGGATGAAGAATACCGCCGCTACCGCGGGGACGGAGATCATTACCGCGGAAGGCACTTCCGCCCCAAGCATGAAAAAGAGCACCGCAAAGCAGAACGAGAGCACATGAAGGAGGATCGGAAGTGGGAAAAGGAAGAGCGCAAGTGGGAAAAGCATGAGCGTAAACACGGCCGTGACGACTAGTTAAACAATTGCTGCTTTGTGAAGGTATTTAGAAGGCGGGGGATTTTCTCCTCGCCTTTTTTATTACCTTTTCGGGGCAGGTTTTTTGGCAGCTTTTTCCGTGGGGAGTTCGATGGTCGGTTTGTCGGCCTTCTTATAAAGCAAAAATGTCCTGCCTAAAATCTGAGCCACTTCGGCACCACTAGCCTGGGCAAGCTCCGCTGCTGCTTCGGTCCGTCCCAGGAGGCAGCTTTCCAGCATTTTTACCTTGATCAGCTCGTGGGCATTCAGGGCTTCCACAGTTTCATTGATGAGCGGTTCATTGATCTCCCCTTTGCCAATTGTCACAATAGCTTTCAGAGAATGGCCCATTCCACGAAGAAATCTTTTCTGTTTTCCAGTCAACATATCTGTACTTTCCTTACCTGTTTATTTTGCTTTAATCGCGCGTTTTATAGCACCTATCGAAAGAGAAGGCAAATGTAATAATGGGTACCCAAGGGATGATAATGCCTTGCGCTGCATGCTCTCCCTGAATGTATGGGTGTACACTGGAAATCGTGTGTAAAAGGTAGTCATTTTTGTGTGGACCAGTTACTCTGTTTTGAATCGGCTGTGGAGGTGTTTGAATATTTCTGGTGACCGAGTAGTAGTTTCATTATGGTAAAACAGTGGCTTAAGGGGGGTTAGCAGCTTTAAATGGAATCTGGCACGAATATGGCATTTCAAAGAAAAAACTGTCGGTATGTGCCCAGTTGTACCTGGTTTTCTGGAGGTTTAAGGTGCTTTACAAAACTGTAAATGAATCATTCAATGAATTTATTATCGACCGGAGCGATGCCAAATGCATTCGCTGCAAGGTTTGTGTTCGTCAGTGTGCCTATGAGGTTCACTCCTACATTGAGGAAGACAATGTCCTGATCGAGGATAATACCAGCTGCATCGGCTGCCGCCGCTGCTCTGCCCTCTGTCCAACCGGCGCTATTACAATCCGGTCCAACGAGGAAAACTTCAAAAAAAATGAGTCCTGGTCCGGCGCCCATATCCGCAACCTCTATGCCCAGGCCGATACCGGCGGTATTTTGCTGGCTGCCATGGGTAACCCTGCCAAGTATCCCATTTATTGGGATCACATGCTGCTGGATGCGTCGCAGGTTACCAATCCTTCCATTGACCCACTGCGGGAGCCAATGGAGCTTAGGACCTATTTGGGTAAAAAGCCTCATTCCATTGAAGTGGTCCATGACAAGAAAACCGGCAAGCCGAGCTTGAAGACCAAGCTGGCTCCCCAGCTGAAACTGGAGTATCCCTTCATTTTTTCGGCAATGAGCTACGGCGCTCTCAACCTGAACGCCCACCGGGCAATGGCTGCTGCTGCTGAGGAACTGGGTACCATCTATAATACCGGCGAAGGCGGTCTGCACAAAGACCTCTACAAGTATGGCAAGAATGTTATCGTTCAGGTCGCTTCGGGGCGTTTCGGTGTCAGTGAGCAATACCTCAACGCCGGTGTCGGCATCGAAATCAAAGTAGGGCAGGGAGCCAAGCCTGGAATCGGTGGACATCTGCCGGGGGAAAAGGTCAACGATCAGATCTCCGAGACTCGCATGATCCCCATGGGCTCCGATGCAATCTCTCCGGCGCCGCACCATGATATCTATTCCATCGAGGACCTGCGCCAGCTGATCTTTGCCCTGAAAGAGGCAACCAATTACGAGAAGCCGGTTTCAGTTAAAATTGCTGCCGTTCATCACGTGGCTGCCATTGCTTCCGGTATTGCCCGGGCCGGTGCCGATATCATCACCATCGACGGTTTCCGCGGGGGTACCGGCGCTGCGCCGCAGGTCATTCGCGATAATGTGGGCATTCCCATGGAACTGGCCCTGGCCGCGGTGGATTCCCGGCTGCGCGATGAAGGTATCAGGAACCAGGTTTCCATAGTGGTTGGCGGCGGGGTGAGAAATTCCGGCGACGCCATCAAGGCAATTGCTCTTGGCGCCGATGCCATCAACCTGGGAACCTCAACTCTGTTGGCCATGGGCTGCACCCTCTGTCAGCGTTGCTACACCGGTAAGTGCCCGTGGGGCATTACGACCAACAATCCTTATCTGGCCAAACGCCTCAATCCCGAGATCGCTGCCGAGAAACTGGTCAACCTGGTTCACGCCTGGGGGCACGAGATGAAGGAGATTCTGGGGGGCATGGGTCTGAATGCACTGGAATCGTTGCGTGGCAACCGTTACAAGCTCCGGGCCGTCGGGCTTTCCGAAAAAGACATGAATCTTCTCGGCATCATGCCGGCCGGTGAGTAAATAGCGAGCGTGGCTTTTTCGCAAGCTCAGCGTAAGTCTTCGGGATTGCTTGTGCGACGTGGCTCATGCCACGCCTCCGCGCAAACCCTTGACAGCCTTGATCTTGCAAAAAATCCGCACTCTTTGAATCCTCAGAATCTTTGTGAAGGATAAAGCAATGAAACGAATCTATAGCATCGAAGACGCCTGTATCGGCTGCCATCTCTGTGAGGTGGCCTGCATCACCGAACATTCCAAGTCCAAGGACCCCATCAAGGCCTTTCTCCATGAGCCGGTGCGGCCGATTTCCCGGTGTACGGTCGAGGAGTGGGATGGCGGTGTAGTTTCCCTTTCCACCAACTGTCGCCATTGCGACGAGCCCGACTGCCTCCGGGCCTGCATCTCCGGCGCCATTCAGAAACAGGATGACGGCAGGGTGCTGCTGGATACGGAACAGTGCGTGGGTTGCTGGTCCTGCGTTATGGCCTGCCCCTACGGAGCGGTCCAGCGGAACCTGACCAAAAAGAAGGGCAACAAATGCGATCTCTGTCCCGATCGTGAGAGCCCGGCCTGTGTTGACGCCTGCCCCAACCGGGCGCTTGTTTACAAGGAGGGAAGCCAGAAATGAACTACGTAATTATCGGCAACTCGGTTGCCGCAGTTGGCGCCATCAGGGGTATCAGGAATTACGACAACGAAGGAACCATCACGGTCCTCTCCCGGGAAAACCACATTGCCTATGGACGTCCGCTGATTTCCTACCTCCTCGGCGGGACCATAACCGAAAAAAGAATGGCCTATCTGCCGGATGATTTCTATGAAAAGCAAGGGGTCAACCTGCTTTTGGGCGCAGAAGTGGTCACTGTGGACAGCGACAAAAAGCAGGTGAAGCTTGCTGCCGGCGACACCATTCCCTTCGACAAACTGCTCGTCGCCACCGGCGGAGATCCCTTTGTTCCTCCCATTGAGGGGCTGGAGGGGAAAGGAGAAGGTCTTTACCTTTACCACTTGGGACGATGCGGCAAAGCTGAAAAGCGATCGCGCATGATATTCAACGTGTCGTCGTCATCGGCGGCGGCCTCATTGGCCTCAAGGCTGCTGAAGGTCTTTATCTGCTAAACAAAAAGGTAACCATCGTGCGAACTGGCTGACCGTATGCTCTCCGCCGCCTTTGACCGCACTGCAGGCCGTATCGTGGCCAAAAAGATGAAAGCCAACGGCATCGATGTTATTACCGAGGATACAGTGATCAAAATTGAGGGTGACGGCGCCGAGATTACCGGTGTGACCCTGAAATCCGGTGATTTTATCCCTTGTGATACCGTCATTGTCGCCATCGGGGTTCGCCCGGCTGCCAGCTTCCTCAAAGGGAGCAAGGTGGCAGTAAACCGCGGTGTTGTGGTCGACGACCGCATGGAGACTTCGGCGAAAGGGATCTTTGCCGCCGGCGACGTTGCCGAGGCGCGGGACTTTTTTGCTGACGGCAAAAATCCCATGCCCATCTGGCCAGATGCCTATATTCAGGGCGATGTGGCCGGAGCAGCCATGACAGGCAATGACAAGGGCTATGCGGGCGGCCTGGCCATGAACTCCATCGAGCTTTTCAAGGTGCCGACCATTTCCATGGGCATCACCAACCCTTCAGACGTGAATGAATTTGAGATCCTTACCTACCAGGACCAGCAGAACTACCAGTATCGCAAGATTGTTCTCAAGGACAATGTCCTTATGGGCGCCGTGCTTGTGGGTGCTGTTGATCGGGCCGGGATCTTTGCCGGGCTGATGCGGGAAAAGATCGACATCACCCCGTTCAAGGACAAGCTGCTGGCCGTGGATTTCGGCTTTATCCATCTGACGAAAGAGATTCGCAGCAGCCTTTTTGCGCCGCAGGGGAAAGTAGCCTGAAAGCAGGAACAAGGATCGAGGCGCGAGGATATAGAATCAGCACACCTCGAACCCAATGATAAAACGGAGGATGTACTACCTCATGAAAAATAAACCGACACACAACTTTCAAAA
Organism: uncultured delta proteobacterium; assembly: GCA_963780945.1. Lineage (GTDB taxonomy): Bacteria > Desulfobacterota > Desulfuromonadia > Geobacterales > Geobacteraceae > Geotalea. The sequence continues at coordinate 47,503 of CAWAFF010000088.1, forward strand.
AGACATTTCCAACTGCGGTTTGACCGGCTTCATTTCCAAATCCGGAAAACTGGTGGAAGGGGATGTGATCATCAAGTCCATCACTCTCATGCATGATCGAGGCAATGGCCTTGGTGGCGGCTTTGCCGCCTATGGTATTTATCCTGAATTCAAGGACTTCTATGCCTTTCATCTCATGTATGAAAGCACCATGGCCTTGCAGTTGACCGAGGAATATCTGGAGCAGCACTTCTTCGTTGAACACCAGGAAGACATTCCCACCCGCCGGGTTGCAGCCATCGCCAATCCGCCGGTCTTCAAGCGCTATTTTGTCAAGCCGCTGGAGACAGCCGATTACAAAGAGGCGGTTGAATTCCAGAATATGACGGTTGAGGATGTCATCGTCGGCCATGTAATGCGCATCAATAACGAGATTGAAGGCGCCTTTGTCGTCTCTTCGGGCAAGAACATGGGTGCCTTCAAAGGGGTTGGTTATCCAGAGGAGATTGCTGATTTCTTCCGCCTGGAAGAATACAAGGGCTATATCTGGACCGCTCACAACCGATTTCCCACCAACACTCCAGGCTGGTGGGGTGGGGCTCACCCCTTTACCCTGCTGGACTGGTCCATTGTCCACAACGGCGAGATCTCCTCCTACGGCATCAACAAGCGTTACCTGGAGATGTACGGCTATCTCTGCACCATGCTCACCGATACCGAGGTTGTCGCCTACATGCTGGACCTGCTCATCAGGAAGCATGGGCTGACCCCGGAACTGGCCAGCCTGGCCCTTGCCTCACCGTTCTGGGACTTGATCGACCAGATGCCGGAAGAAGAGCGTCAGCTGCTGACTGCCATCCGTCAGGTCTACGGAAGTGGCTTGCTGAATGGGCCTTTTGCCATTCTTTTTGCCAGCAACGAAGGATTGATCGGCCTCAACGACCGGGTCAAGCTCCGGCCGCTGGTCTGCGCCACCAAGGATGATTTCGTCTATATGGCTTCGGAAGAAGCCGCCATTCGTGAAATCTGCCCGGCTCCCGACCATATCTGGTCCCCGCGCGGGGGCGAACCGGTAGTAACCAAGCTGAACCCTGGGGTAGTGTGAAACAAGTTCGACGTTCGGTGTTCGGTGTTCGGCGTTAACCCGGAACTTCGAACTTCAAACCTCGAACCTTAATTGAACAGGAGTTACATATGAAGATTGATGCGAACGGCGCATATTATCGGGACCTCAACGCACAGATCCGCCAAGCGGTTACGGCGGGTGCCGACAAGATAGAATTGAACAACGTCAATGGCCAGTATTTCATCGGCGATGGCATCAACAAGCCGGTGACCATCACCATTAATGGTGTGCCTGGTAACGATCTTGGTGCTTTCATGAATGGCGCCACCATCGTCGTCAATGACAACGCCCAGGACAATATCGGCAACACCATGAATGCCGGTCGTGTGGTTGTCCACGGTCATGCCGGCGATGTTCTCGGCTACGGCATGCGCGGCGGTCGCATTCATATCCTCAAGGATGTGGGTTACCGGGTCGGCATCCACATGAAGTCCTATGAGGAAAGCAAGCCGGTTCTTGTTGCCGGGGGTAAGGCAGGCGATTTCTTCGGCGAATACATGGCCGGCGGGGTTCTTATTCTGCTTGGTATGTTTACCGATTCTCCGGATAAAGCAAAACACGGCTTCTGCTTCGGCACCGGCATGCACGGCGGCGTAATATTCGTCAGGGGTGGCGTCGATGAAGGAAAACTGTCGCCGGAGGTGGGTGTTTTTGAGCTCACTGCAGAGGATAAACTTGAGCTGGAAGGCTATCTGAAAGAATACAGCGCCGATTTAAAACTGGATCTGAAAGAGATCCTGAAAGAGAAATTCGTCAAAGTCCTGCCTAAGAGTAAGCGCCCCTACGGCAACATGTATTGCGCCATGCCCAGATAATCCAGCGCCTGGAGCAATGTAAATTCTATTAAAGCCACCTTTTCGGGATCTTCCTGAGAAGGTGGCTTTTTTTGTAGCGGAACCAGGCCATGAAGTAAGGCACAAGAAGGACAAGCCTTTGCTCTGGGATTCATGTGGTATAGTTTCAGCATGAAACCGGAATCATCCCGCAGACGACAAAAAGAAGACTACGGGGACGATGGTCATCATCAATGCCGGGTCGGGTAGTGTGGAGAATCTTGATCTGGCCGCCCAGGTCGGCGCGCAGTTTTCTGCCCATGGGATTGAAGCGGAGGTACATGTCTGTACCGAAGGCCATCAGATAAGAGCTCTTGCGGAAAAGGCTGTCCGGCAAGGTTGTTTGACCGTGGTCGCCGGTGGCGGTGATGGCACGATAAGCACTGTCGCTTCAGTGGTAGCCGGTACCGAAACTGCCCTTGGCGTGCTGCCCCTGGGCACACTGAATCATTTTGCCAAAGATCTTGGCATTCCTCTGGATCTGAATGAAGCGATCGCCACCATTGTCGGGGGCGACGCGGTACAGATAGATATTGGAGAGGTAAACGGCCATACCTTCATCAACAATTCGAGCCTTGGACTCTATCCAAAGATTATACGTCACCGTGAGGCGCAGCAACAGCTGGGGAACTCGAAGTGGTGGGCCTTCTTCAAGGCTGTACTGACAGCACTTGGACGGTATGCATTCCTGAAGGTGCGAGTTATTTCTGATGGGTGCGATGTCATCAGGCGCTCCCCCTTCGTTTTCATCGGCAATAATGAGTACGAAATTCACGGCCTCAGCATCGGCACCCGTGCCCGGATCGACACCGGAAAACTGTCGGTCTACCTGACCCATGGCGCCGGTCGGCTGCGCCTGCTCGGCCTTGCGCTACGCGGCTTGTTCGGCTACCTGCGCAATGCCGAGGACTTTGAGAGCATCACCAGTACTGAAGTAACGATCTCTGCCCGCGGCCGAAACCTCCGGGTCGCTCTCGACGGAGAAATGGTCCTCATCAAGCCCCCGCTGCGTTACCGGTGCCGCAGCCACGAACTGAGGGTGATAGTGGGAAAAGAATAATGCGTGTTCTTGTTCATTTGTCGGATACTCACTTCGGCCAAATTGTTCCATTAACCATAGAGCCTCTTATTCGGGCGGTGCATGACGCGTCGCCTGATTTAGTTGTCGTCTCGGGTGATCTGACCCAGCGGGCCAGGGTGAAACAGTTTATTGCGGCCAGCCGGTTCCTGGCCCGCTTGCCAGTCCCACAGGTGGTGGTGCCGGGTAACCACGATATTCCATTCTATGACGTGGTCAGCCGTTTTCTCCGGCCCCTCGCCAATTACCGCCGCTATATCAACAAAGATCCGGAGCCTTTTTATGTGGATACGGAGATCGCGGTGCTGGGAATCAACACCGCCCGCTCCCTTGCTTTCAAGAATGGACGCATCAGCCTTGAGCAGATCGATCGTATTCGGGAGAAATTCTGTCGCCTGGAAGACAGGATCTTCAAGGTTCTAGTGACACATCATCCCCTCGATCTTCCCCAATCTTCCTCCGAGCTAGAGCTGGTCGGGCGGGCACAACATGTTATGGCGGCTCTGGCCTCCTGTGGGGCAGACCTGCTTCTGGCGGGACACTATCACCTCAGCCACAGCGGGGACACCTCAGCCCGCTACCCGATTCCTGGATATGGAGCCCTTTTCATCCACGCCGGCACCGCCACTTCTTCCCGAGCACGGGGTGAACTGAACGCCTTTAATGTCATCCAGATTGAGCGCCCCTTTGTAAATGTTCACCGGCAGACCTGGCAGGGGGAGACAGGCGGCTTTCACCTGTCCCGGCAGGAATGTTTTGAACAGACCGAAAAGGGGTGGGTTCGCCTGGAATCAGGTCTGCCGTGAGTCCTGAACAATATTTTCTCTCATCAAGTAACGGCCACATCACTGTCGGAACTCCATCAAGCCTATCGCCTGTGCTTAATTCACAGGTCCCATAACCGCAGGTAACCGGCGAAGACTCTTTCGAAAACAGTTCGTACAAGCCCATCTTTTTGATATAGGTCAAGTAATCTTTCACAAAGAACATTTAAGATATTCGCCAGCAGAAGGAAATGTCTGGGGAAAACCCGCCAATGCAGTCTGCAAAGATCTCCGGCTCGTGCCTTACCTGGGTCATTGAGGAAAATAGATTTAGACCAGATGGCAACTGCTTTTTAACCATCGGGAGAGAGAACCTTGACCTTAAAAAAAAGGCTGACCGGACTGCCCCATCGCTGCAAGGCCCCGTTTTGGGGGCCACGTCCAGTAATGTCGCTTCGTTATGCCTTCTGGAGCTTTCTCAGCGGCTCTCTGGGCATTCTGGCCATCTTCCAGATTACCACCCTGGTTGGCCATCCCCTCCTGATTGGCTCATTCGGTGCCTCGGCAGTGCTTCTCTTTGGTGCCACAGACTCGCCACTTGCCCAGCCACGCAACTTGATAGGAGGACATCTGGTCTCAGCGGCGGTGGCGGTAACGATGGTCGAACTGTTCGGCTCCACGCCATTGGCCATGGCCTTTGGGGTCGGGTTGGCCATTTTTGTCATGAACTTGACCCATACCACCCATCCTCCGGGAGGAGCCACCGCTCTGATCGGTGTCCAGGGGGCGGTCGGCCCTGAGTTTATCTTTGTCCCGGTGTTGCTCGGCACCCTGATTCTTTTGGCTACGGCAATATTTACCAATAATGTGGTGTATCACCGCAGATATCCCAAGCACTGGTTATAATCCTCAGGAAAGAAAGGACATTCATGCACTACCTTAAATACGGAAGCAGCTTTCTCATTCTTGTTCTCCTCCTCACATTACCAATAACGGCGCTAGCCATCCCTGCCATCTCCTGTCACTGCTTCACCGATCGTTCCTATGATCCTGCGCGCCCCGCCCTGGCTGACCCCTATTTTCTGGCCACAACCCAAAACTCCTTTTTTTCAGCAGTATTTGCCACAGATAAAAAAGGAATCGTGATGAAGAAGCAGAAGGGCACCTCTTCAGACGACCTGTGGATTGCCTACTGGGTTGCCGGCAGGGGAGGGGTCGGCAATGCCGACACAATTTTGCAGGCCAAACAGGGTAAAGAAACATGGCAGGAGGTTTTCTCCTCACTGGGACTTTCCGGCAAAAAATTTGGGACCAGATTTGCAGCCTCGTTGAAGACCAAAACTTCAACTGCCCAGCTTGCGGAGGCAGTGGTTGACGATCTGCTCATTCAGTACAAGTTGCTGAACGAAGCCGAGCTGACAAAACTGCGCAAGGCGGGGGGAATGAATCAGGAAGTCATTCTGACTGCCTTGATTGCCGTCAAGACACGGCAGCCGGCCTTCCAGATTTATTCTACAGTTAAAAAAGACTCCAAAAGCTGGGGGACCTTGCTGACGAGAGCAAAAATAGAACCTGCCGGAATTCAGAATGAATTCATTTCGCTGTTAAATCATTCCAAATAGGCTCAATGCTATCTGCACGGGACGCGAACTGAGGGAATCCGCCAACGGACAGGGGAGATAATTAAAGGACTAACAGTGGCCTGAAATATTCCCGCTGCCATGATCAAGGGACTTAGCATTAAATTGCCAGGTCCTTTTTTATTGCTATCCCTGTAGTTTCCGTCTCTCCTCTGTGTTTGCCGAGCAGGTGGTACCTGATATAGTTATAAAGGCGCAAGCTGATATTCATCATGTCCTGATTACTAATCATTTCAGTTCAGCCTCCATGGTTGGAACCAGTTGAGCCCGAGGGGAGCGCTTTATGAAGTACAGGTTTTACAAGATTCAATTCCCTGAAATCTGGCTCATTATCGGGATATATGTTGCCTTCAGCACATTTTGGATTTATCTGTCGGACCGGCTTCTTTTTCTTTTTACTGAAGACGCTACTTTGCGAGCCTCCATTTCTTTCTACAAGGGCTTCTTCTTCGTTTTACTTTCGGCAGCTCTTCTTTACCCACTCATTTTAAGATATGCAAAACGTTTAAAGCGTGCCGGTGAGGCCCTGCGAACCAGCGAGGAGCGGTTTCGCCTGATTGCCGACTCCATGCCCAATTTTGTCTGGACTGCCCAACCAGATGGAACCATTGACTACATCAACAGTACGTTCAAGGAATACACCGGTCTGGAAAGGTATTCGGGCGAAGGTGAAGGAACCGATATTGTTCATCCCGATGACAGGGCGGCAACCATTCAGACCTGGCAAAAATCCATTGTCACTGGGACCCCCTACCAGATAGAGCATCGCTACCGGCGCCATGACGGTATTTACCGCTGGTATCTCTGCCGGGCCATTCCCGTTCGGGATGCAGGAGGACAGATTATCAAATGGTACGGGACCTCCACGGATATAGAGGACATGAAATCAGCCCTTGAGCGCATTGCCAGAATTCTGGACAGCACCAGCGATGGTTTCATTGCCATAGATCGCCATTGGCAGGTGACCTACTTCAACCGCAAGGCTGAGGACATGTCCGGAGTGACGGCTGACCAGATCGTCGGCAGGAATTATTGGGAAGCTTCACCCAGTTCGATTGGCACCAGGATAGAAACTGAGTACCGGATGGCGATGGAAGATAACAAGTCTACGCATTTCGAGGCATTTTACGAACGTTACGGCAGACTGCTGGATGTTTATGTGCACCCGTTTGCCGACGGGATTGCGATTTTTTTCCATGATCTCAGTGACCGGGAACATGCGGCAAAGGCACTGCAATCGAGGACAGCAGAATTGGAATCACTGCTGCTATATGCACCGATCGGGTTCGCCTTCTTTGACCGTGAACACCGCTACCTGCGAATTAACAAAGCCCTTGCAGAAATTAACGGCATTTCTGAGACAGATTCTTTGGGGAAATCAATTGGTGAAATAGTCCCCGAAATTGCCACCACCGTGGAGCCGATCCTTGACCAGGTAATGGCAACCGGTCAGGCGGTCGAGGGGGAGGTTAGCGGGGAAACGCCAAAGGAACCCGGCGTAACCCGCTTTTGGCTAACGGGCATTTTTCCGGTATTTGCGTCTTCGTCCGAACCGCTTGCCGTTGGTGCATATGTCGTGGAGATTACCGAAAGGAAACTGGCTGAAGAGGCCATGGCCCGTTTGGCTGCCATCGTAGAGAGCGCCGAAGATGCAATATTCAGTGAAAATACCGCCGGCTTCATTCAAACCTGGAATGGCGGGGCAGAGCGACTCTATGGCTACAGGGCGGAAGAAGTCATCGGCAGGCATGATTCACTCACTGATCCCTCCTGAAAACAAGGGCGAATTGGAGGAGATGGCCAGGAAAATGGAGGAAGGTATCCATGATCATTTCGAGACGACCCGCATAACAAAAGAGGGTAAAAGGATCCATGCTTCAGTGACAATGTCACCAATTAAAGATTCCGCAGGACGGATAGTCGGCGTCTCCAAAATCATCCATGACATCTCCAACAGGAAGAAGATAGAAGATGACCTGAAACAAACGGTCAGATCTCTGGAGAGCTCCAACCGTGAGTTACAGCAATTTGCCTATGTGGCTTCCCATGATCTGCAGGAGCCGTTACGAAATGTGACGCGATACGTGGAACTTCTTGCCCATAAATACAAGGGGCAATTGGATGAGAGTGCGGAGCAGTATATAGGTTTTGCAGTTGAGGGTGCGAGAAGGATCCATGATTTGATCAACGACCTGCTGGCATTTTCCGAAGTGGGCGCGCAGGCAAGGGAATTTAAGCCGGTCTCAATGGCAGTGGTGGTCACGGAGGCCATGGACAACCTGCGGCAGGCCATTGGCGAGAGCCGGGCGGTCATCACCTTGGATGCCATGCCTGAAGCGTCCGGGGAAAGGGCTCAGCTGGTGCAACTTATGCAAAATATAATTGGAAATGCAGTAAAATTTAGAAAGGAGGGCGTGCCGCCGCGCATTCATGTTTCTGCTGAGCGAATTGGCAACGAATGGCGCTTCGGTGTCCATGACAACGGTATCGGCCTTCAAGGGGAATATTTCAACAAGATATTTGTTATTTTTCAGCGGCTCCATCCACGATCGGAATACAGTGGCACCGGTATAGGGCTTGCCATATGCAGGAAAATCGTGGAATGGCATGGTGGCAAAATCTGGGTAGAGTCGAAGTATGGTGAAGGCGCTTCTTTTTATTTCACGATTCCTGTCCGTGAGGGGATGCTGTGAAGACAATGGAAATTCTAATTATTGAAGACAACGAGGCAGATGTGTTCCTGATGCGGGAAATATTTCAGGAAAGCAGACACAAAAACAACATCAGTATTGCCTCTGACGGGGTAGAGGCCCTGGATTTCCTCAGCAGGAGGAACCGCTTTGCTAATGCACCGCGCCCTGATCTGATTTTGCTGGATCTCAACATGCCGAAAAAGGATGGCCGGGCGGTGCTGAAGGAAATAAAGGCAGATCCTCTTCTCAGAGCCATACCTGTTATTGTTCTGACTACCTCGGAATCGGAAGAGGATGTGCGGCGATGCTACGACTCCTATGCGAGCTGCTACATAACCAAGCCCATGGGGCTGGATCAGATGTATAAGGTGGTAAACGGCATCGAAGAATTCTGGTTTACCATCGTCAGGTTGCCCCATTCTACTGGATAAGCCCTTTGCGGTGCCTCACCTCACCAAGGTGACACCTTGCCTGTCCCTATTTTATTAGCCACAATAGTGTTGAAAATGCGTTGTAATTAATGTTAAGTGCTGGCCTAGAAGATACCCAATTATCCGGACTATTTACTTGATGGCATGGAATCGGTCAACCCCAAAGCGGTAACAATACTAAAATAGTATCAGGCGGAACCATGCAGGTTACAAAAAGGCTGCAGATATATTCTATTGCTTCTGTAACGATGGGCTTAATCATCGTTCTCATGCTTTTCCTGGTGCTGTACCGCGTGAACCTTGCCATGGAAGAATTGTATATAGCCGGGGAGATAGTAAGCGGCGCATTCGAAAGAAGTACGCTCAGAGAGGATTATTTGCGGACCGGCAATGAGAGGGCAAAGGTACAATGGTTTGCCAAGCATGAACAGATCGGTAGACTTCTGAAATACGCTTCGAAAGAATTCAATGATACCGAAGATAAAAAAACCATCAATGAGATGATCAAAGATCATGAATCTACCGGTAAGCTCTTTTCAACAGTTGTGGAAAATCGTGAAAAGGCAAGAACTGGTGCAAACTCAGCCGTTCTGTCACAGGAGATCGTGAATAAACTTATCAACCAGTTAGGTATGAGTGTTTATGAAAAAGTTCTAAACGCGCGCAAGTTGCACGACGCGGCTGATCGGCACCTGCTTTCGACTCTGCGAATGGCGGGGGGAGGCATCCTTTGTATAGTCGTGGTGGCAACCATAGCAGCAATGTTTAATTCATGGAAAATATGCCAAATCTTAACCAACCGTATAGGCCGGCTCCGGGACGGGGCCTTGGTAATTGGCGGAGGTAACCTGGAGTACAGAATCGACATCAAGGGCGATGACGAGTTTGCCGAGCTCTCAGAAGCCTTCGATGCAATGACGGCAAAACTTCAAGGAACTTACCTTGAGCTTGAAAAGTCCCGTAATGCCGCCGAGGCAGCCAATAAAACAAAGAGCCAATTTCTCGCCAACATGAGTCATGAACTCCGTACCCCCCTTAATGGCATTCTCGGCGTAATCCAGTTGCTTCTCACCGGTCACGCCGGGCCACTGGAAGGGAAGCAAAAAGACTTGCTGTTAAAGGCCAACAAGTCTACGGATTCACTACTCCAGATTATCAGCGACATCCTTGACCTGTCCAGGATCGAGGCCGGCAAATTGAGGTTTGCCGAGAAGCCGTTCTCCTTACGCAAATGTGTTTCCGATGCGGTTGATTATTTTTCTGCCGAGGCGCAGCAGAAAGGCCTGGACCTTACCCATTCAATTGCGGAAGATGTCCCGGATTGGGTGAGGGGAGACCAGGTGCGGCTGAGGCAAGTCCTCGTCAACCTGATCGGCAACGGGGTGAAATTTACCGAGCAGGGGAAAGTCGGAGTGCAGGTTTCAGCCGGCAGTAAAATGGCTGACGGGAAAATAGCGACCATCTTTGTTGTGACGGACACGGGCATTGGCGTTCCCCCAGATAAAAAAAACCTTCTCTTCCATCCTTTTAGCCAGGTCGATACTTCAGATACCCGCAGATACGGCGGCACCGGCCTGGGGCTCGTCATCAGCCGCCAGATCGTGGAGATGATGGGGGGAAGCATTACCTATGAAAACAGAGAGGGGGGCGGCAGTTGTTTTTCCTTTACCGTGTTTCTCGAAGAGGCTGCAAACGGTTCAGCAGCAGACAACGGGACGACAGAAATACCACCATCAACGACGGCAATGGGGCCTACACGGGAACCAAAGGTGATCCCGCATATTCTTGCTGCTGAAGATGACGCTTTGGCAGGTGAACTTCTCAAGCAGATTATCGAACTGTATGGTCTGGAGATGGATCTGGCACGGACCGGACAGGAGGCTGTAGAAATGTGGGAAAAGGGGAGCTATGATCTGATCATCATGGATGTGCAGATGCCACGGATGGATGGCATTACTGCCACCCGGCACATTCGCCATAAGGAGAAGACCACTGGCGGACATATACCGATTATCGCCATGACAGCCCATGCTTATCGGGAAGACGAGGAAAGATGTTTTGCCGCAGGAATGGATGGCTACCTTACCAAACCCCTGGATCTTGTGAAAGGCAGGGAAGTAATCATGTCCTTCTTGAAAAAGTAGGCCATTGTTTACCAACACTGGATCAAAAGGCTACTTTTAACTTGACAATATATGTCTAAAAAAATATATTCCGTTCACCTAAAGGGGAGTAGTTATCGGTCAGAGAAAAGACCGACCTTTGATTCCGTCAATACGGTCGAAAGACCCGGGATCGGGGCAGATAGCCTGTCAACAAGACCTTTATCCGGGCAACCATGTCCAGGGTAACTGGTCTTTTTTTTTGCCCCTCTAAGCTACCATCTTTAAAATATGATCTGAACACAAGGAGACAGCAACATGGAATGGATGAACGACCCGCAGGTCTGGATGGCACTGGTGACCCTTACGGCACTGGAAATTGTCCTTGGCATTGACAACATTATCTTTATCTCGATACAGGCGAGCAAGCTCCCGGTGGCATCAGCAGGAGAAAGCCCGACTGGTAGGTCTCGGGCTGGCGATGTTTATCCGCGTGGCGCTGCTCTTCTCCCTGACCTGGCTGATGGGGCTCACCGCACCGCTGTTCACCGTGCTCGGCAACGAGATTTCCGGTCGTGACCTGATCCTGATCTCCGGCGGCCTGTTCCTGATCTGGAAAAGCACCATGGAGATTCACGAAAAGCTGGAAGGGGATGAAGTCATTTCTTCGGGCCGGGTTGGGGTCACCTTTGGCGCAGTAATTGTGCAGATCCTGCTGCTGGATATTGTCTTCTCCCTGGATTCGATCATCACGGCCCTGGGGATGGCCAATCAGCTTGCTATCATGATTGCGGCGGTCGTTATCGCCGTCGGCTTCATGATGGTCTTCTCGGGCAAAATCAGCGCCTTTGTGGAAAAACACCCGACCATCAAGATGCTGGCCTTGAGCTTTCTGCTCCTGATCGGCGTGGCGCTGATCGGCGACGGCTTGGAGATGCATATACCCAAAGGTTACATCTATTTTGCCATGGCCTTCTCGGTGCTGGTGGAGATGCTAAACCTGCGCATGCGCCGCGGCACGCCGGTCAAGCTTCATGAGCCTCACCTGGAAAATCCAGCCACCAAGAAACAAGGAGCTTCAGATGTTTAGCAGAAACAAGGTCCCTTTTATTCTCGGGGCAATCTTTGTGCTTCTGCCGGTGATAGTCTCCCTGCTCAATCTTTACACCGACTGGCTGATATTCGGCGAGACTGGCTTCAGTGGGGTATTCACTACCACTCTGACGGCAAAGATCGGTGCCGGGGTTTCTGTCGGCGGTCTGCTGCTGCTTTTCACCATGGCCAATCTCTTTTTTGCCCAGCGAGCTAAATTTCCCCAGTCAAATGTTTTCAGGGGAGCGGGGAATATCTATCGGCTGAAGCGGGATGAGGCCTCGCAGCTGGTCAAACCGGTCGGGATAATGGTTTGCCTGGTCCTGGCACTTTTTGCGGGGCAGTGGGGCGCCCGGCAATGGGAGAGCATCCTCCTTTTTACCAATGCCGTTCCGGTCGGCACCTTGGATCCGATTATCGGCAAGGACATCAGCTTCTACCTTTTTAAACTGCCGCTCCTGGAGATCTTCAAGGGCTTTGCCGGCTTCATGGTTATGGCCGCCATGCTCCTGGTGGCCGTTGTCTACTATGTCCGCGGCGGCATCATGGTGAATGAACGGGGAGCAATGGTCGACAGCAAGGTTCGAAGGCACCTGGCCGTTCTGGCCGGACTGTTCCTGCTCGTGATCGCCGGCGGTTTTTATCTTGATGGGTTTCAGCTCCTCCTCTCAAGTGGAGGGACCGTCTCAGGTGCCGGTTATACGGATGTAAACGCTCGCCTGCTGACTTTTCGGCTACTGTCCGCCATAACGCCCATCGCGGCAATAGCCCTGGTCGCTGGAGTATGGCGGGGTTCCTGGCGCCTGGCACTGGCTGCACCAGTCATTGTTTTTGCTGTATATGGGCTTGGTGTCAAAGCCTATCCTGTTTTCCTGCAGAAATTCAAGGTGGCGCCCAATGAGCTGGCGCTGGAAACTCCCTATATCGAGAACAACATAAAATTCACCCGTTTCGGCTACGATCTGGACAAGATCGAGACGGTGCCGTTCGATGTGGACTCCGAAGCTTTCCGCTGCCGACATTGCCAACAATGACGCCACCATCAAGAACATCCGGCTCTGGGATCATGCGCCGCTGCTCAAGACCTACAGCCAGCTGCAGCAGATCAGGACCTACTACAAGTTCTTCGACGTGGACAATGACCGCTACACTGGTGAACGGCCAGTACTCGCAGGTCATGCTGTCGCCGCGCGAACTTTCCTACGCCGATCTTCCCAGCAAGAACTGGATCAACGAACGGCTGATCTTCACCCACGGTAACGGCATCACCTTCGGCCCGGTCAGCCGGATCAGCAAGGAAGGGCTGCCGGAGTTCTTCGTCAAGGACATCCCGCGCGGTAAGCCTGGCCGACATCAAGGTGACCCGGCCGGAAATCTATTACGGCGAGCTCTCCAACGATTATGTCATTGTCAAAACCAAGGTGCCGGAATTCAGCTATCCGACCGCCACCGGCAATATCAATACCATCTATGGCGGCAAGGGAGGCGTTCCCCTTGACTCGTTGCTGAAAAAGGCGCTCTTCGCCGCTCGCTTCAAGACGGAGAAGATCCTGCTTTCCTCGGACATCACCGCGGAGAGCCGCATCCTCTATTACCGCAACATCAATGAGCGGGTGAGAGCCCTGGCCCCTTTCCTGCGCTTGGACGGCGATCCGTACATGGTCGTCACCGACTCCGGGGCGCTGAAATGGATCATCGACGCCTACACCACTCCAATCACCTTCCCTATGGCAAACCGCTCAAGGGGGGCATCAACTACATGCGGAACTCGGTGAAGGTGGTAATCGATGCCTATGAAGGTGCCGTCGAATTTCTACATCAGCGATCCTAAAGACGTAATAATAAAGGTCTATGGCAAGATCTATCCCGACATGTTCAAGCCGCTTGCTGCCATGCCTTCTGATCTGCGTAAGCATATCCGTTATCCGCACCAGTTTCTCCAGGTGCAGTCTGCCATGTACGCCGCCTACCACATGACCGATCCCAAAGTTTTCTACAACAAGGAAAATCTCTGGGAAGTTCCGACCCTGGGCGAGCAAGCCGATGGAGCCTTACTACACTATTATGAAATTGCCGGGCGAGAAGAAGGAAGAATACATCCTGCTCCTCCCCTTTACCCCCTCCAAGCGGGACAATCTGGCGGCATGGCTGACGGCCCGCTGTGACGGCGCCAACTATGGCAAAATGCTGGCCTACACCTTCCCGCGGGACCGTCTGGTCTACGGCCCGAAGCAGATCGACGCCCGGATCAACCAGGATGCCTTCATCTCCCAGCAGTTGACCCTCTGGAGCCAGCGCGGCTCGGAGGTCATCAGGGGAAGCATGCTGGTGATCCCGATCGAGAAGTCGCTTCTCTACGTGCAGCCGCTCTTCTTTCCTGCCACCGACAAGTCGGGACTCCCTGAGCTGAAAAGGGTAATTGTCGCTTTCAGAGACCAGGTGGTCATGGAGGAGAATCTGGAACTGGCGCTGCAGAGGATATTCGGCGGCAGAAGACAGGCCCCGGAGACGTCGACAGGTGTTGCAACTGATGCCAAAACATCACCGGCGCAACTGGCCAAGGAGGCGATGGCCATCTTCGAGAAGGCGACCAACCTTCAGCGGCAGGGAGATTGGGCTGGTTACGGGGAGGAATTGAACAAACTGAGACAGGTGCTGAAGCGGATAGCCCAGTAAGATAAAGCCACTGCACTTTTCGGGCAGGCAATACAAAAGTAGTATTAACGAGGAAGCAAATGAGCAAAACCCAGTATGTGATCGGCCATCGTAATCCGGACACGGACTCCATCGCCTCGGCCATTGCCTACGCTGCCTTGAAAAGCCGGCTCGGCATCCCCAGTGTTGTGGCGGCCATGGCGGGCAGCCCCAATCCCCAGACCAGCTATATCCTGGATCGTCTCGGGATTCCCGAGCCTCTTTTCCTGGCGAATGTTCATCCCAAGGTGTGCGACACCCTCAACCGCCAGGCAGTGACAATCAGTCGACAGAGTTCTGCCTACGAGGCTCTGGAACTATTCAACCAAAGCGGCGTGAGAGTGTTACCGGTTATTGATGGCGATGAAAAGCCGTGCGGGGTGCTTTCGCTGAGGCGGCTTTCTGAAACCTATCTGCTCCCATGCCAGGAAAAGATGCGCCAGGTGATTACCAGCCTGCAGAGTCTGGGCAGGACCCTGGCCGGTGAGTATGTTTGTGGTGGTGATGGTGTTGATCCGGTTTCCCTGAACCTGTTTATAGGTGCCATGCTTGAAGAATCTTTCCTCACTCGCATTGGTGATCTCGACCCCCGGGATCTGCTGGTTATGACCGGTGACCGTCGCACCATCCAGCAGGCAGCCATCGAGCGGGGGGTGCGGGTTCTGATCATCACCGGGGGACATCCGCTGGAGGATGGACTGCTGGCACGGGCCAAAGAGGCAGGGGTCAGCGTGCTGCTGACAGCTCACGATACCGCTACCGCCGCTTGGCTGGTTAGACTTTCCACGCCTGTATCATGTTTGGCCGATCAAAAATATACCACTATCGGGATCCGCGAATCACTTGCCGCATTACGGCAGAAGCTTCTTTCATCGGAAGAACCGGCAGTGCTGGCCCTTGATGAGGATGGCTCTCTGGCCGGAGTAGCGACCAAATCATCCCTTTTGGCGCCACTTCCCTACGCGTTGATTCTGGTTGATCATAACGAACTGGGCCAGGCGGTGCCGGGAGCAGAGCAGGTGGAGATCATTGAGGTCATAGACCATCACAAACTGGGCAATAACCATTATGATGTTCCCATATCCTTTACAACTTCGCCGGTCGGCAGCACCTGTACCCTGGTGGCTGGCCGCTACCAAGAGTGCGGAATTGAACCGGAACCCAAGATAGCTGCCCTTCTTCTTGCAGGAATCCTGTCGGACACCGTCATTCTGAAGTCCCCCACCACCACTGAGATCGACCGTCAGGCCGTGATCCGGCTCGAAAAACAAGCAGAAATTATAGCGTCTGATTTCGGTCGCGATATCTTTGCCGCCTGCAGCTCGTTGAAAAATTATGGTTCGGTGGAGCGGGTTGTGTCTGCCGATTTCAAGCTGTTCAATCACGATAAATTTAAAATCGGTATCGGGCAGGTGGAAGTGGTAGGTTTCGATGAGTTTTACAGCATGAAATCGGCGTTGCTGGAGGTTCTGGCAGAGGTCAGGCGCCGTGATAATCTCTTTATTGCCGGGTTGATGGTAACCGATATCACCACCGAAACCACGCTCTTCCTGGTGGAAGGACACACCCGTATTGCCCATGTCATGGAGTATCCACAACTGGAGCCACATCTGTATGAGCTGAAAAAGGTCATGTCCCGCAAGAAGCAGATGGTGCCGCATCTGTTGAAGATCCTGAGCAAGATCTGAACTCTGAGGTAAACTGATCCCCATTGATTGAGGACGGGATGAGGACTGCTATAATATTAACAGTATCAGCCCGTAGCCCGGCATTCCTGAAAAGGAGGTTCATATGGCATTTCCTTCGGCAATTACCAATCTCCTGCACCTGACCAGACGGAGAAGCAAAAGGATTGAAAAGGACTCCGACCGGTCGCTCAACTACTATCCTGATCAATCCACCGTTATCAAAAAAGAACTAAGGCAGTTGAAAATGGAGCGGGGACTGAATTTGATCAAGATCTCTTCTCCCATCATATTGATCGGCGCCGGTTTAGGTTGCATGGTGGCGCGCAAGTACAAGCTGGGCTCGCTTTTCGTCATGGGACTTCTCCTGCAGAAGGCCCTCGAGGGGCGCGTCATTGAACCACCGCGGGACCAGAAGGACATCGAGCTGGAGAAGTATGCTTTGAGGGTGGAGCGGGGAGACTTTGGTAAGCTTGAGGTCATACCTTTCAAATAGCAACTGAGCGGTTCGAGCGGTTTTGGTTGGTGCTGTTAGATTTACACCTATGAACGTGGGTCCCTCCTGGACCCACGTTATCCAGATATTTCTCCTCATCGTGATTTTCCGCCAGACAGCTCCAGTGGCAGGCATCCTTCAAATTTATAGCGCTGCTTTCAAGCAAACATTAAAACGAGTGGTATAATTTTAACCTTGATATTCACGGAAGGCTCTTCGGGGTCTTTCCCACTGCAATTAAAAAGGAGGAGCAAAAATGTTTTGTAATCAATGCGAGCAGACAGCAAATGGGACCGGCTGCAATATTTCCGGGGTGTGCGGCAAGAAGCCTGATGTGGCGGCCCTGCAGGATCATCTTATCTATGGTTTGAAGAGCCTTGCCCTTTATGCAAACAAGATTGGCCGCAATGCCGAAATTGATCGGTTCACCATAGAAGGTCTTTTTACGACCGTTACCAACGTTGATTTCGAACCGGCCCGCATTGGTGACATGATCAGCCGCTGCTATCAGCTGAAGGAGAAGGCAAAGGCCATAGCTGCCATTACCATCCCTGGCCAAGTGGCTGCCTGGCAACCTGCCGATGATCTGGCTGGCATGGTCAAGCAGGGCGAAGCGTATGGCATCAATGCCCAGCACGTGAATGAAGACATCCGTTCGGTGATCAAGATACTCATGTACGGCCTGAAGGGTATGGCTGCCTATATGGACCACGCCATGATCCTCGGCAAAACCGATGATGAGGTCATGGCATTTTTCCAGAAGGCGCTGGCTGCCACCACCGATGCCAGCCTGGGACTGATGGATTTCGTCGGTCTGGCCATGGAGTGCGGCAAGCAGAACCTGGCGGTCATGGGGCTGTTGAACACAGGCCAACACCGACAACTACGGCCATCCGGTGCCGACTCCGGTGCAGCTCGGCACCAAAGCCGGCAAGGCCATACTGGTCTCCGGCCACGACCTGAAGATGCTGGAAGAGCTCCTCAAGCAGACCGAAGGGAAGGGGATCAACGTCTACACCCACGGCGAGATGCTCCCGGCCCACGGCTATCCCGGCCTGAAGAAATACAGCCACCTGGTCGGCAACTTCGGCGGCGCCTGGCAGGACCAGGCCAAGGAATTCGTCAACTTCCCCGGCGCGATCATCTTCAACACCAACTGCATCCAGACGCCCGTCCGACAGCTACAAAGACCGTCTCTTCACCTGGGGCCTGGTGGCATGGCCCGGCGTCAAGCATGTTGACGGCTGGGACTTCTCGGCGGTCATCAACAAGGCCCTGGAACTGCCCCGGTCTTCCCGGAGAACCCGGGCCAGGAGATCCTGACCGGCTTCGGCCACAACGCCGTACTGGGCGTGGCCGACAAGGTCATCGCCGCCGTCAAGTCCGGCGCAGATCAAGCACTTCTTCCTGATCGGCGGCTGCGACGGCGCCAAATCGGGGCGCAACTACTACACCGAGTTCGCCGAGAAGGCTCCCCCAGGATACGGTCATCCTGACCCTGGCCTGCGGCAAGTACCGCTTCAACAAGCTGGAGTTCGGCGACATCGGCGGCATCCCGCGCCTGCTGGATGTCGGCCAGTGCAACGACGCCTACTCGGCCATCCAGATCGCCGTGGCCCTGGCCGGCGCTTTCAAGTGCGGCGTCAACGACCTGCCGCTCTCGATGATCCTCTCCTGGTACGAGCAGAAGGCGGTGGCCATCCTCCTGACCCTGCTCACCTGGGGATCAAGAACATCAAGCTGGGGCCGACCCTGCCGGCCTTCATCACCCCCAACGTCCTCAACTTCCTGGTGGAGAACTTCAACATCGGTCCGATCACCACGGTTGAAGCCGACATGAAAGCCATGCTGGCCTAAGGGCAGCACAGGAAACGGACAAGGAATGCCCTGCAGTTTCCAGGCGGGGCGTTCCATCCTTTCAAGCAGATGGCTTCAACTAATGAGATGGAGGTTGTCCATGAAGGTGGTCATTATAGGCGGGATCGCTGTGGGCTTGACGGCAGCAAGCCAGATCAAGAGACAGTCGCCTCAGGCCCAGGTGATCGTCCTGGAAAAGGGGAGGGATGTTTCCTACGCGGCCTGCGGCATGCCTTACAACCTCTTCTACCCGGACACGCCGGTGGAGAAACTCCATGCCATGAGTCTGGAGACCATCGAAAAAAAACGCGGCATAGACTACCGGCTCAACCAGGAAGTGGTTCGCATCGATCCATTGAAAAAAGAGGTTTGGGTAAAAGATCTTTTACGCGGCGTGGAATATCGTGAAGGTTACGACTTTCTGGTCTACGGCACCGGCAGCAAGCCGATCAGGTTGACGGCTCCTGGCTTTGACGGGGACGATGTCTTTTACTTCAGGACCCTCGCCGATACGCGGCGGGTTAAGCAGTTCCTTAAGGAAAGAGCGCCGAAACGGGTGGTGCTGATCGGTTCCGGCTATACCAATCTGGAAATGGCCGACGTGTTCCATAACATCCAGATCAAGCCGATCCTCATCGACAAAGCGTCCCTGATCTTGCCGATGATGACCGCTGAGGCGCGGGAGAAGGTGCTGGAAAAGATTGATGAGAAGAAAATAGATCTTTTTACTGCCACGGATGTGTTCGAAAAAGATGGCCCTGTCGTTAAGACCTCTGCCGGCGATTTCGATGCCGACATGGTCATTGTGGCCGCCGGAGTCCGGCCCGACACCGAGCTATTTGCGGCCGCAGGGGGCGAACTGGGTGTGGCCGGGGCGGTAAAAGTAGATCGTTATCTGCGCACCAGTTTCGATACCATTTTTTCCGGAGGGGACTGTGCCGAGCATTATGTGCGCCAGCTGAATGGCAATGGCTATGTGCCGCTGGGGCCGGTGGCGAACAAGCAGGGCCGGCTTATCGGCAACAATATAGTCAATAGTGAAGAGATGCGCATGTTCTTTGGTATCGATCAGACCGCTGTTTTCAAATTTTTTGACCTGACGGTGGCGACTACAGGACTTCACGAAAAACAGCTGGAGTACCTGGGAAAATCCTATCTAAAAATCTCGGTAGACAGCCCGACCCGGGGCGAATTCCCTGGAGGTGGCAGCATGCGAATCGTCCTTTTGTTTGAGAAAGGGAGTGGTCTGCTGTTTGGGGGAGAGATGGTCGGTCAGGATGTGGTGGCAAAGCGGCTTGATGTGCTGGCTACCGCCATCTACAAACAGATGACCGTCTTCGAGCTGGCTGAACTTGATCTGAGCTATGCCCCCCCCTATGCACCGGTATGGGACCCAATTCTCGTGGCGGCAAACCTGGCGGTAAAGAAGGCGTAATGGTGCAGGACCTGGACTAGTGAATGTGAAAACTATTAATAAAATTTATGCAAAGAAAAGTTGTCAGCGCCGGAACAACCGGTTATTATGCGCCTTTATTTGATAACTGTTGGAGGTCGCAATGAAACAGGTAAAAACTGGCCAACCTATTATCTCTGCTCATTTTAATGGCTATGGTGCTTACTGGCTGTGCCACGCTTTCGGTTTCGCCAGAAAAGAAACTCAAGGCTGTAGCGAATAAGCAACCGGTGACTATCGGCGTTCAGGCGACCGGCGAGCGGTTGCGGGAAGCCCTGGAAAACCCGGCTGGCTCGTTGATCACAACAGCCTCAGGTTCCGTATTCGAAAAGGTGATCATCCTTTCCCCTCAAACTCGCTTTATGACCGCTGCGGAAATAACAGCGAGCGATCCGGTTGATTATATTCTGACTTTGAATCTTTCTGATATCAATGTTAATGGCAACCTTAACCCGATCTGGTTCGCCAGCTTTCCTCTTTTCTTTTTCAAGCCATTTGCACCAATTGTTACTTTTGAGGCCAATGTCACCCTGGACAGCACCTTGCGCGATGCCCGTAGCGGCGCGATTGTAGCCAAAAAGGAAATCTCTGATTCTGTGACCGATCACTTCAGCCCATACAATCCACAGGAGAAGGTGCGCAAACTTATTTCATTGGGGATTAACAACGCTGTGGTGGATCTTTTTGGAGAACTGCCGCAAACTATTGCCGCCAGTAAAACGAAATGAGCAGCTTAAGATTCGGAGGTAGCAGTAGATAGTTCCAGACGAGAGGGAGGCCCCAGGCCCCCCTCTTTTTTTGCCAAGATTCCAATCCCAGTTGCTACATTGCCGGTATCCAACCCTTCAGCTGTGCCACAGTTCCATGCCCTCCATTTAAAACATTTATACTGCGCTCTTTATGATCAGAGATGCAAAGCAGTGCGTCGTCCCGCGTCTTTTAAAACATTGACTTTTACACTTGTAATGTTTTAAATGATTTTTAACTAATTTTACTATTTGTTGGGGGTAGTATGAAGATAGATGCATGCCGCTGGAACCAGCTACTTGGGCAGTTACTGTTTCTGTTTCTTTTAATCATGCTTTCAGCTTCAGTTTCCCTTGCCTATGACCCGCTGACAATCACCACGGAACAACTGGTGATTGGTAAAGCCGGTATGGTGTACAATCAGCAGTTGGCTGCCACTGGCGGCAATGCTTCCTACACCTGGTCGCTGGCAGAGGCAAGCCGCCTGCCCATGGGCTTGAAGCTGAATTCTGCAACCGGCGTCATTGCCGGTTATCCAGTCAGACAGGGCACGGCGGCTGTAATAGTGCGGGTCAATGACAGTGAAGGCAACGGGACGACCAAGACCTTCAACCTGACCACCTCTCTGCCTGCCGGAGCGGTTTGGCAATGGCCATGGGGTGAGCCTGCCAGCCCATGGCCCACCCTATGGCACGGAGAAAGCCAATGGAACACTCCATTGCCAGAAATCCCCAGCAGACCTGTTGAGGGGATCATTGCCATTGCTGAGGTTGGAAGTAGTTTTGCCCAAATGCTGGGGCTTAGATATGACGGTACAGTTGCGACTTGGGGACGTGTTCCTTATTATTTTGCTTCTGCATCCAGAACAACGTGTCTGCCATGAATATGATAAAAAACGCTGTCGCTATCGCCGCGGGTGAGTATCATGTCAGTATTCTCACTGCCGACGGTACGGTGACAGAATTGAGTAAAGGGGCAGCAGAGCCCATTATCTACACTAACACCGGCTTTACCGCTCTTTCCGGGGGTGAATACTACACCGTTGCGCTAAAGGCTGACGGTACTGTCTGGACTTGGCCTGTTTTATTGAAATCTCCTAAACAATTATCTGGCATGCCAAAAATAGTTGCCATAGCCGCAGGACGCACCGGTCAGGGCGGGTATTATCCAGACATTGCCTTGGCTGAAGATGGGACGGTCTGGACATGGTTCTGGAACCCAGAGACACCCACCCCTTCTCAGATACCATCCGTGAGCGATATCATTGCCATTACTAACGGCGTGTGGGACCAAAATGCTGAAATCCGATGGCACGCATCATTTTGACTGGGGAGCCCACCTATACGGAATATATGCCCGTTACAATAGCCGAGGCCATTGCAATATCCGGTTTTGCAGCAGTGAAGGCCGACGGCACAGTATGATCCGGGAATGACGGTGTTCCTGATCAGGTAGCTGGCTTAAACGGTGTTTCTGCCATAAGCATGTCAACCGCCCTGGTACCATATACTTCGCCCACGTTGCTTCCTTCAAAATTACCAAATGCCCTTACCGAGGCTTTCTATACTCAGACGATTAAAATCCTGGGCGGCGAACCACCGTATAGCTGCGCTCTTGCCGCCGGTACTTTGCCCACAGGCTTTCAGCTGGATGCCGATACCTGCACCATCTCGGGAACTCCAACGGTGGTGGGTTCTTATACCTTTACCATCAGAGGGACTGCCAACGGGGTTTCCGGAGAGCGAACCTATACTGTGGCCTATGATCCAATTGTCATTACTACCGAGTCCATTCCCGAGGCCGTTGGGGGAAGCCCCTACACCACCACCTTTACCGCCTCCGGTGGCAAGCCCTTTGATCCCTGGTACTCTTACGACTGGTATTATATGGGCGTTCTGCCAGATGGCCTTAGGCTTGATTCTACTGGTAAACTATCCGGCACACCGACTACAGGCGGCACCTTCCATTTTGACGTTCATGTGCGCAATTTTACGGATTATGTTATTGATGAAAGTCCTATTGTTACTGTAAATACTAAATCTTTTACCCTTTCGCTTATGGCCATCGACACTGCCACGCTACCCGTTGGTGTAATCGATACCTCATTCAGCCAAACCCTTGCCGTTTCAGGAGGCTCTGCCCCCGATACCGGGAAATCATTGCCGGATCACTTCCTGCCGGAGTCAATCTCAACGGCTCGAGCGGCGAGATCAGCGGCGCACCAACGGCAACCGGTTGTGCCAACTGTTACTGTCCGGGTATCCGATGCCAGCGGAACAATGGCCATCAAGACAATTCACCCTTTGTATCAACGGCCCCATAGTCATAACAACCTCCACCATGCCGACTGCCTTATTATATACACCTTATGAAGCACCATTGTAGTGTCTGGCGGTACTCTGCCACACGCCTGCACCTAGTTGCAGGTACACTTCCTCCTGGGTGTCAATGGATGGCTCTATCTGCAGAGTTTCAGGTATCCCGACGACGCCGGGTTCCTTCACCTTCACCCTGCAAGCAGCCGACGCCAATTCGGTCACAGTTGCAAAATCGCTCAGCCTGCAAGTGAACAGTCTTCCTGTTCGTGACGAGTCTGGCATACCATCCTACTTTGCTACGCTGCAGGCTGCTTACAATGCCATGACTGATGGAAAGACGGTTAGCGCCCAAGCACAGGACTTCCAGGGGACCTGCTTTTCAACCGTAACATTACCGTTACAGTCAAAGGGGGCTATAGCGCTGACTATTCAACCAATCCCGGATATACAACCGTCAAAGGCGCAGTCGTCATCAGCGCCGGGACGGCGATATTGGAAAATATCATGATTGGCACGTGAAGATTCAACCGACATGGGCTCTTGGCAAAGGCATCCATATGAAAATTTTCTACCTTGACTGCATCAGTGGAGGGTGATACATTCGCTGAAATTTTATTCTTGTCCCTTTTAATTTAACCCCGTGAGGTTAGCAAAGGTGATGAAAGAGCACTCTCAACGTATATACTTAAAGAGCCTCTCCGTCCTTTGCGCGCGGGAGGCTCTTTTTTCATGCCCGGAATCAGCTGTAGGAACCTGCTTTAACATCCTGCCGAAACAGAAAGGAGTATAAGGTGGCCACTGAAAATACGGTAATTCTTGACGGTGTCGGAGTCAAACGGGCTCTTACCCGAATTGCCCATGAGGTGTTGGAGCGCAACAAGGGAGTTAAGGATCTGATCCTTGTGGGTATCCGCACCGGTGGGGTTTATCTTGCCCATGAATTGGCATGCGGCTGGAGGAGATCGAGGGCGAAAAGGTTGGCGTCGGTGCGGTCGACATCACCCTGTACCGTGATGATATAAAAGGTCATTCGGAGCACCTGCCGGTGGGAAAAACAGAAATTCCATTTTCCATCGAAGCGAAAAAAATCGTGCTGGTTGATGACGTTCTTTTTACCGGCCGGACCATCAGGGCCGCCATGGATGCCATCATGGACCATGGCCGGCCGTCCTGCATTCAGCTTGCGGTGCTTGTGGACCGGGGCCATCGCGATCTGCCCATCCGGGCAGACTTTGTGGGCCGCAACGTGCCGACCAGTCTCAAGGAAAACATTACAGTGGCATTCGATACGGCCAACAAACCGACAGAGGTTGTTCTGGAAAAGTAACGCGACGGAAAAGGACTGCTTCAAGCTCGCTTAAAGGGGGGAACATGGCATTCAAGCACAAGGACATCATTGGACTGCAAGACCTGACCGGAGAGGAGATTGAACTTCTTCTCACCACCGCCGAAAATCTCAAGGAGATTAACGACCGGGACATCAAAAAGGTGCCGACCTTGCGCGGCAAGACAATCGTCAATCTGTTTTATGAAGCCTCCACCCGCACCCGTACCTCCTTTGAGATAGCAGCCAAGAGGCTGTCTGCCGATACCATCAACATCACAGCCTCAACCAGCTCAACGACCAAGGGTGAAACCCTGTCCGATACCGCGCTCAATGTGCTTGCCATGAAGCCTGACATTATCGTCATGCGCCATGCGGTGTCCGGTGCCCATCATTATCTGGCCAAGCGGGTTTCCTGTTCGGTAATCAATGCCGGTGACGGCGCCCATGAGCATCCATCCCAGGGTCTTTTGGACATGCTGACCATACGCCAGAAATACGGCAAACTGGAAGGACTGAAAGTGGCCATTGTCGGCGATATCACCCACAGCCGGGTGGCTCGTTCCAATATCTACGGCCTGACCAAAATGGGCGCCAATATCTTTCTTGCCGGACCCCCGACCATGATGCCCCCCGGCGTCGAACGTCTCGGCAACGTCACGGTCTGCAACGACATGAGCGAAGCGATGGACGATGCCGACGTGGTGATGATGCTGCGCATCCAGCTGGAGCGCCAGGGGAAGACGCTGCTCCCCACCATGCCCGCGAGTATTCCCGCTACTTCGGACTCAATCCGAAAAATGCTGAAGCTGGCAAGAAGGATGCCATGGTCATGCATCCGGGCCCGATCAACCGCGGCGTGGAGCTGTCTCCTATGTGGTCGACGGCGGCCAGTCGCACATCCTCAAGCAGGTGGAGAATGGCGTGGCGGTGCGGATGGCGATGCTGTATCACGTCTGCGGCGGCGAACTGGCAACGGAATAGAGATTGCGGTTTAGGTGCGGCCCATGTGACTTACAAACACGTTAACGTCAACGAATGAATCGAGGTGAACGATATGAATCTGTTGATCAAGAACGGCCGGGTCATCGATCCGTCGCAGAAACTCGACCAGACCTGCGACCTGCTGGTCGAAAATGGAAAAATCAAAGAGATCGGCAAAAAGCTTGCGGCTCCGGCCGGGGTGCAGAGCCATCGATGCCTCCGGCTGCTGCGTGACCCCGGGTCTCATCGACATGCATGTCCATCTGCGCGATCCCGGGCTGGAGTACAAGGAAGATATCGTCAGCGGCACCAGGGCCGCCGTGGCCGGCGGTTTTACTTCCGTTGCCTGCATGCCGAACACCAAGCCGATCATCGACAACAAGGCGATCATCAGCTACATCGTCAACAAGGCTAAAAATGAGGCTCTGCAATGTCTTTCCGGTCGGCGCCATTACCCAGGGGAGCAAAGGGGAGAGCCTGGCCGAGATGGGTGAGTTGAAGGAAGCGGGCTGCGTGGCGGTCTCCGACGACGGCCATCCCGTTGTGAATGCCGAGCTGATGCGCCGCGCCCTGCAATATGCCAAGGGGATCGGGATCACCCTGATCACCCACGCCGAGGAGCTTGGCGCTGGTCGGCGAAGGGGCGATGAACGAAGGCTTTACCTCCACCGAACTCGGGCTGAAGGGGATTCCCCGCGTCGCCGAGGATATCGCGATCTCCCGCGATGTCTTTCTGGCCGAGTACACCGGTGCGCCACATCCATATCGCCCATGTCTCCACCGCGGTTCGGTGCAGATCATTCGTGACGCCAAGGCGCGGGGCGTCAAGGTCACCTGCGAGACCGCGCCCCACTACTTCACCCTCACCGACGATGCGGTGCGCGGCTACAAGACCAACGCCAAGATGAATCCGCCGTTGCGCGAAGCTGCCGATGTCGCGGCGATCAAGGCCGGTCTGCAGGACGGCACCATCGATGCCATCGCCACCGACCATGCGCCCCACCATCTGGACGAAAAGGATGTCGAATTCAATGTGGCGATGAACGGCATAATCGGCCTCGAAACATCGCTGCCCCTTTCACTGAAGCTGGTCGAGTGAAGGGTCCTTGACTCTTAAGCACTGGTTGCAGAAAATGTCATGTAACCCGGCGAAAATCCTCGGTATAGAGTCGCGGCACGCTCAAGGCCGGTGCGGTTGCCGACATGACCGTGATCGACCCGGCGCTTGAGTGGATGGTGGAGGCCGAAAAGCTGGCCAGCAAGTCGAAGAACTCCCCCTTTCTTGGCTGAAACGATGAAGGGTGCGCGCCGCTAACGATCGTCGGCGGCAAAGTGGTTTAAAAGATAAAGTCATCCTTAAACCGGTCCACCTTGATGGGGGAGGGCTGGGGAGGGGGTGAAGAGGTGAAAGCTTGGCCCTCCGCCCCATCCCCCTACCCATAGGGAGGGGGGAATGTTAATTATTCAGGAGCAATACATGAAAGCAGTTCTGGCCCTGGCCGACGGGCGTATCTTTACCGGAAAATCCTTCGGCGCAACGGGTGAAGCACCGGCGAAGTCGTCTTTAATACCGCCATGACCGGTTATCAGGAGGTCCTCACCGATCCTTCCTACAAGGGGCAGATGGTCACCATGACCTACACCCAGATCGGCAACACCGGCATCAATCCCGAGGATATCGAGAGCCGCGGCCTCTTCCTCTCCGGTTTCATCGTCAAGGAGTATCAGGATTGCTACTCCAACTGGCGGGCAACCATGAGTCTCGATGCCTACCTCAAGGAGAACAGCATCGTCGCCATTCAAGGCATCGACACCCGCGCCCTGACCCGCCATCTGCGCGATAAAGGCGCCCAGAACGGCATCATCTCGACGGTCGATTTCGATCCCGGCCAGCCTGATGAGAAAAGCGCGAGCCATGCCGAGCATGGCCGGGCTCGACCTCGCCTCCGGGGTCTCCTGCGAAAAACCTTACCAGTGGAGCGAAGGGCCTTGGGAGTTGGGGAGCGGCTATCCGCAGGTCGACAGCAGCCAGCTCAAGTACAAGGTTGTCGCCTACGATTTCGGCATCAAGTACAACATCCTCCGTTGTCTGGTCGATGCCGGCTGCGATGTGACCGTCGTCCCTGCCACCTTCCCGGCGGAAGAGGCGCTGGCGATGAATCCGGACGGCATCTTCCTCAGTAACGGCCCCGGCGACCCGGAGCCGCTCGTCAAGGTCCAGGAGAACATCAGAGAATTTGTCGGCAAAAAGCCGATCTTCGGCATCTGTCTCGGTCACCAGCTGCTGGGCCTGGCCCTCGGCGGCAAGACCATCAAGCTCCAGTTCGGCAACCATGGTTCCAATCTGCCGGTCATGGACATGGCGACCGGCAAGGTGGAGATCACCGCCCAAAATCACGGCTTTGCTGTCGATCTGGATTCCTTGGGGGATGTTGCCTGCCTGGGCATGAGAACCTCAACGACCAGACTGTCGAGGGAATCCGCCATTGCACGCTGCCGATCTTTTCAGTGCAGCATCATCCGGAGGCGTCGCCGGGGCCGCATGATTCGCATTATCTGTTTTCGCGATTCGTGGAACTGATGGAGAAGAACCGGTAACTGGCCGGCGGTCGGCAGTCGGCGGTAAAGCATATGGATCTTTGCCCCCGACCACCGTCTGCCGACTGCCGACTGTCTATGCATTACAACGATCTTTATCAATCTGGTGAATTGCTGCAGCGCATCCGCGCTGCTTATGGCCGGCTTAAGAGCTGCGATCTTTGTCCCCACGACTGCCGGGTGAACCGGCTGGCGGGGGAGATCGGCGTCTGTCGCAGCGGGGTGCTTCCCAGGATTGCCTCTGCCAATGTGCATCGAGGCGAGGAACCGCCTATCTCGGGTAGTCGTGGATCCGGAACGATCTTCTTTTCCAACTGCAACCTGTCCTGTCGTTTCTGCCAGAACTTTCCCATCAGCCAGTTTGGTAATGGTGAGGATGTGACGGTGCCGGAGCTGGCAGGCAAGATGATGAAACTCCAGCGGCAGCGGGTCCACAACCTCAACATGGTCACTCCGAGCCACTTCCTGCCACAGATCCTGGCCGCCCTTTACCTGGCGATCAAGGACGGGTTTCAGCTTCCCATCGTCTGGAATTCCAACGGTTATGAGCGGGTGGACGCGCTGGAGCTGCTTGATGATGTGGTTTCCATTTATCTGCCGGATATGAAATATGCCGCAGATGAGCCGGCCATAGCCCTTTCCGGGGCACCTGGTTATACACCCGTGAACCGGCTGGCGCTCAGCGAGATGTTGCGTCAGGTTGGGCATCTGCAGGTTGATAATAACGGTATTGGTATTCAGGGTCTTATCGTACGCCACTTGGTTCTGCCACAACAACAGGCGGGGAGCAGGGAAACCCTCCACTGGGTGGCGGAACATCTGGGAGAGGCAACCCATGTGGCATTGATGAGTCAGTATTTTCCTGCTCATCTGGCTGGAACGACCCCGGGCATTGACCGCACCCTTACTGCCGAAGAATATGACGAGGCAGTGGAGGCGCTTGAAGATGCCGGTCTGGAAAGCGGCTGGGTGCAGGAGCTGGAAAAGGAGCGTCAGCCGGTATGAGAACGAGTCGTTCTGCTGATTATCTCCAACGTTTTCATGACCTTTGCCTGGTATGCGCATCTGCGGAACATGCGCACCAGACATTGGTTGATTGCAGTGCTCGTTTCCTGGGGAATCGCTTTTTTCGAATACCTGGTGCAGGTGCCGGCAAACCGCATCGGTTACGGCAGGTTCAGCCTGGCCCAGCTGAAGATCATTCAGGAAGTGATCACTC
Source organism: uncultured delta proteobacterium (assembly GCA_963780945.1). Lineage (GTDB taxonomy): Bacteria > Desulfobacterota > Desulfuromonadia > Geobacterales > Geobacteraceae > Geotalea. Next base: position 76,616 of record CAWAFF010000088.1, read on the forward strand.
TCGGCGTCTTTATCCCCTTTGCGGTCCTATATATGGGGGCAGAGCTTAACTGGACTATCTTTGGGCGGGGTGTTGTTTAGCAGGAGCGGTTTTCTTTATTTTTCGATGAAATGAGCAGCTTTTCCAATCTGGGTCGGATTTTGTTAGGATCTTGTGCGGCGTAGGATGCTGCGGCAGCGTGGCTGTCCTTGTCCGCCAGGTCCTGACGAAGTCCGAACGTCGATTGGTAAACTTAGATGAAAGGGTTTCAGTATTTAATGTTGAGACAGTGCAATCGCTCTCAGAAGGAGAATTTAAATGCCAAAACGTACCGACATCAAGAAGATCCTCATCATCGGCGCCGGCCCCATCGTCATCGGTCAGGCGTGCGAGTTCGACTATTCCGGCACCCAGGCCTGCAAGGCGCTGAAGGAGGAAGGGTACGAGGTCATGCTGCTGAACAGCAATCCGGCCACCATCATGACCGACCCGGATTTTGCCGACCGCACCTACATCGAGCCGGTGACCCCGGAGATCCTCGCCAAGATCATCGAGAAGGAGCGCCCCGATGCGATGCTGCCGACTCTGGGCGGTCAGACCGCCCTCAATACCGCGGTGGCGGTGGCCGAGACCGGCGATCCTGGAGAAGTTCGGCGTCGAGCTGATCGGCGCCAAGCTGCCGGCCATCAAGAAGGCGGAGGACCGGACCCTTTTCAAGGCGGCGATGGGGCGGATCGGCCTGACCGTGCCCAGATCCGGTCTGGCCCATAACACTGCTGAAGCCATGGAAGTCATCAAAGAGATCGGCTTTCCCGGCCATCATCCGTCCTTCCTTCACCCTGGGCGGTACCGGCGGCGGCATCGCCTACAACATGGAAGAATACGAGAAGATGGCCGCTGACGGGCATCGACGCTTCGCCCACCGACGAGATCCTGATCGAGGAGTCGGTCATCGGCTGGAAGGAGTACGAGCTGGAGGTGATGCGCGACACCGCCGACAACGTGGTGATCATCTGCTCCATCGAGAACTTCGACCCCATGGGCGTTCATACCGGCGACTCCATCACCGTTGCTCCTGCCCAGACCCTGACCGACAAGGAATACCAGATCCTGCGCGATGCCTCGCTGAAGATCATTCGCGAGATCGGCGTCGATACCGGCGGCTCCAACATCCAGTTCGGCATAAATCCCTTAAACGGCCGACTGGTGGTTATCGAGATGAATCCGCGCGTCTCCCGTTCATCCGCCCTTGCCTCCAAGGCGACCGGCTTCCCCATCGCCAAAATCGCCGCCAAACTGGCTGTTGGCTACACCCTGGACGAAATCGTCAACGACATCACCCGGGAGACACCGGCCTGCTTCGAGCCGACCATCGATTACGTGGTGACCAAAATTCCCCGTTTTACCTTCGAAAAATTCCCTGCTGCCGATGCAACCCTGACCACCCAGATGAAATCGGTGGGGGAGGTGATGGCCATCGGCCGGACCTTCAAGGAATCCCTGCAGAAGGCGCTCCGCTCCCTGGAGATCGGTTCCTGCGGCTTCGAATCCCGACTTTTCGAAATGAGTGCCGAGACCCGCCGGGCACTGACCGGCAAGGAGCAGCAACTGCTCATGGAAAAATTGCGCACTCCCAATTGGGAGCGACTCTGGTACCTGGGGGATGCCTTCCGTAGCGGCATGACAGTCGAGGAAATTCACTCGGCAACCGCCTTTGATCCCTGGTTTCTTCACAATATCAAACAGATAATCGAGAAAGAGGATGAGCTGAAGCAGGTGAATCTGGAGGGTGGGGCTGATCTGGAAGATGTTATCCGGGAGGCCAAGCAGTTCGGTTTCGCCGATAAATACCTGGGCAAGCTCTGGGGTAAGACTGAGGGCGAGGTTCGCAGCCTGCGCCTGGCACTGGGGGTCAAACCGGTATTCAAAAGGGTGGACACCTGTGCCGCCGAATTCGTTGCCCACACTCCCTACCTTTATTCCACCTATGAAGAGGAATGCGAGGCGGAAGTAACTGATCGGAAAAAGATCATGATTCTGGGCGGCGGTCCGAACCGGATCGGCCAGGGGATCGAGTTTGACTACTGCTGCGTCCACGGTGTCTTTGCCCTGGCTGAGGACGGCTATGAGACCATCATGGTCAACTGCAATCCGGAAACGGTCTCCACCGATTACGATACCTCCGACCGCCTCTATTTCGAGCCGCTTACTTTTGAGGACGTGCTCAACATCGTTGAGCTGGAAAAGCCGGTCGGGGTGATCGTTCAGTTCGGCGGTCAGACGCCGCTGAAGCTGGCTGTTGCCCTGGAAAAGGCCGGCGTCCCCATCATCGGTACTTCTCCCGATGCCATCGACCGGGCCGAGGACCGGGAGCGTTTTCAGGAGATGCTTCACAAGCTGGGGCTGCGCCAGCCGGAAAACGGCACGGCCACGCTCCTTTGAGGAAGCCGAGAAGGTCGCCGAGCCGCATCGGTTATCCTGTGGTCGTTCGTCCTTCATATGTTCTCGGCGGTCGCGCCATGGAAATCGTCTATGACGATGACAACCTGCGCCGCTACATGCTCACCGCTGTGCTGGCCTCGCCGGAGCATCCAATCCTCATCGACAAGTTCCTTGACGAAGCCATTGAGATCGACGTGGATGCGCTCTGTGACGGTACCGAGGTGGTTATCGGCGGTATCATGGAGCATATCGAGGAGGCAGGTATCCACTCCGGTGATTCTGCCTGTTCACTTCCCCCTTATTCCATCTCCCAGGCCTTAACCGATGAGATCAGGCGGCAGACCAGGCTGATGGCACTTGAATTGAACGTTAAGGGGCTGATGAACGTCCAGTATGCAATAAAAGATGATGTCATCTACATTCTCGAGGTCAATCCCCGGGCTTCCCGCACGGCGCCTTTTGTCTCCAAGGCAACCGGCAGGCCGCTGGCCAAGCTGGCAGCACGGATTATGAGCGGCAAGACCTTGAGGGAGCTTGGCATTACAGAAGAAATAGTACCGAAACACATTTCGGTTAAAGAAGCCGTTTTCCCCTTTGTCAAATTCCCGGGTGTTGATACTATCCTGGGGCCGGAAATGAAGTCCACCGGTGAAGTCATGGGGATTGACGACAATTTTGCCATGGCCTTTGCCAAGGCACAACTGGGGGCTGGGGTAAAGCTTCCCATGAGCGGCAAAGTCTTTATAAGTGTACGCGATGCCGATAAAAAACATATTGTCACTGTTGCAAAAAAGCTGTATGATAACGGCTTTGAGCTGATCGCCACTCGCGGAACCGCCTCATACTTGCAGGAAAAGGGCATTCCGGTCAAGGTCGTCAACAAGGTCCTTGAAGGGCGCCCACATATTGTAGATTCCATAAAGAACAATGAAATCTGCATGGTTATTAACACCACCCAGGGAGCGCAGGCGGTAGCAGATTCATTTTCCATCCGCCGCAATACCCTGCTCAATAATATCGCCTACTATACCACTGCTTCCGGGGCAAAGGCGGTTGTTGACGGCATAATTGCCATGCGCCATGAAGAACTCACAGTTAAACCCATTCAGGATTACCTTAACTAGCATTATTTCACTTTAATAAATTCAGAAATTTAATGGGGCGGCCGGTTTGGCTGCCCTGTAAAGTTCTTGGAGGAGTATTACAGAGATGTCACAGTCCGTACCGTTGACCAAAGAAAGCTATGATTTTCTTCAGGAAGAATTGAAGCGACTGATCAAGGAAGAACGGCCCAAGGTTATTCAGGATATTGCTGAGGCAAGGGCCCACGGTGATCTCTCGGAGAATGCCGAATATGATGCAGCCAAAAATCGCCAGGGCTTCATTGAGGGGCGTATCCAGGAACTGCAGGATAAACTGGCTCGCGCCTATGTGGTGGATCTCACCAATCTGAAGCCGGACAAGGTTGTCTTCGGCGCAACCGTCACTGTCTATGACACTGCCACCGAGGAAGAGGTGACCTATAAGATCGTCGGCGAGGACGAGGCAGACATCAAGATCGGCAAGATGTCGTGCACCTCACCGGTGGGCAAGGCACTGATCGGCCACAAGCTGGATGATTCGGTCAAGGTCAACGTTCCATCCGGCATGAAGGAATACGAAATAATCGATATAAAATACGAATAGGTAGCTAAACCATTGATTGTGACGCCAAAATTACAATCAAAAAGCGAGGTAGAAGATGAGCCAACAGGTAACGAAGGATATGACATTTGCACAGGTAATGCGCATGCACCCGGATGTGGTCAAGGTGCTTGCAAAATACAATCTGGGCTGCGTCGGTTGCATGGGCGCCCAGAATGAATCCCTTGAGCAGGGCTGTAATGCCCACGGTCTCAAAGTGGATGAGATTGTGGCCGATCTGAACGCGCTGTTTTAAAAGACGGTAAGATAGATGGAAAAAGAGTGGCAGTTGATGAAACTGCCACTCTTTTTTTATTTAAAAGGAACCCTCAGATTGTATCAGCGTTATTTCGGTTTATCTCCAAGGGCTTCAAGTATGAACCTTACAAGTTTGGCGCGATATGGGGAACTTTTAACCGCGAGTGCCTCCATGTGTCCGCCCCATCGATAGTCCAGAGTTGCTTCGGTTCCTTCGCCCTTCTCGTAAAGCTTTGAGCCATGACGGTAGGTAGTAATAGGGTCGGCATGGCTCCGGCATTTCCTTCAGCTGTTTTTATAGCATGTCTCAGATCAAAAATATTAAGCTATTTAGCCGTTATGGTAACAAGTTAGTTTCTTTTTTATAAAAGTCGGCGAAGAGTTGCACGTTTTTCGATGGTGCACCTTTCGTTATTAGAAACATTGGGCTTGTAATCTTTGGTGTCTTCAAGCTATGAGTAATTGGAGAATGCATACTGAAAGGTATTATTCCAATGCAAGCCGGATTGCTACGGACAGCCTCCGAGATATCCCGGTAATTCTTTACTTCAAGCATCTTTGAGATTACGGGCTCTCCTTGGAGTGCAATCCTGGTGAACTGCATGTTCTGACCTTCTGTTTCTGTACCCCACACAACAACAATGGGGAAATTCTTGCCACCCACTTTTTTCCAGTTCACTATCTTGCCCGTAAATATCGCCTTTAACTGTTCATGGGATAGACTCCTCACAGGGTTGGTTTTGTTGACGATAGCTATCAGTACATTATCTTCAATGGGTGTCGCAACCAGATCGGTTTTATCTATCACTCGACCATCTTTGGCCGCCCCGGCTATCAAGTCCTCAAGAGGGTGAGCGCCAGCAGCTATGTCTACTTTGCCATCATTAAGGGCAATAAGCCCTTTAACTGCTGAGGATTGGACAACACTTAACGTGTGTCCGGTGTCTTCTTCAAATAAATCTTTGTATGGCGAAAAGACTGCCGCAATAGTTGTACCTCCACCCTCAACTTTAATTACATCCGCACTGGCCTGGCTGTGGAAAGCCATGGCTATTATTGCACCGATAATCAATTTTTTCATGCTCTCTCCTTTGATAAAATTATGATAATCCCGGTCAGGGGAAAGTTGAAGCAACCAGGGTTATTGGTTAAAGCTGGCGTTTTCCCACTGCACGCATTGTTCCAAACTAATATTATTTCCCCGCTGAGGCGGTGTTAATACATCGTTGTTAATACACAGGTAATTTCTGCTGACGGTGGACAAAAAAAGGAAGCGACAGATGGTAAATCTGCCACTTCCTTTCTAATTTGAGCTGATTTCCTGGCGTTATCCGGACCAGACGCACCCGTAGGTTCTAAAAGTACATCAAAAGCCAAATCCTGTTTGTTTCCCTTGCAACTCTTTCAAGGAAGCGCCTCTTTCCAAAAAAGAGCTGATTAGCCCTGTGGTTTGGCGTGATGCTCAGGAGGATAAAAATTTTAGTTCATCATTCCCTTTTCGCCCGTAGATGTTACTGCTTGCTCGCCAGTGCTCCCCCACAGTGCAGCCAGATATTCTACCCGATCAGCGTTCTTTGGGTTTATCTTCGATGGCCTCCAGGAGGAACCTTACAAGTTTGGCCCGATATGGGGAACTTTTAACGGCGAATGCCTCCATGTGTCCGCCCCCATCGATAGTCCAGAATTGCTTCGGTTCCTTCGCCTTCTCGTAAAGCTTTGTGCCGTGACGGTAGGGAATAATAGGGTCGGCATTACCATAAATGAGCAGCAGTGGTACGGGGGCGATCTTGGCCACCACCTCCTCGGCACTGAGGCTGTTGCCGATGAGGAGATAGGAGAGGGGCCATTTTAAAAGGGAAAGCAAGGGCATATCGCCTATTTTGTCCCGGACGATCTCCCGGTAAGAGGCAAAGGTGGACTCGATCACCACTGCCCGGATGCCGGTGAAGTGGTTCCTGCCGACGGCGGCGATTGCATTGGTGCCGCCAAGGCTCTGGCCGAATATGATAAGCCGTTTGGGATCCAGGTCCTTTCGTGCCGAAACGTAAGATATGGCAGCGACAGAATCTTCATAAAGCACCGCGGCGTTCAGGGCTGCCCGCCGATTTGCCGTAGCCACGGTAATCGAAAACAAAGAGGTTGAAGCCTTCAGCGGGGAGCCAGGAGACAAAGCCGAAGTGGGCAGTCATGTTCTGGGCGTTGCCGTGGAAGTGGATCACCGTCCCCTTTGACTTCCCAACTGCCGGAATGAACCAGCCCGAGAGCCTGGTACCGTCCTTGCTGGCAAAGGTCACTTCCTCAAAGGGCAGACCATGGCGAGCAGGGGTATCATAGGACTGTTTGTCAGGATAATAGAAAAGCCCGCCGACACATCCCTGGCAGAGCACTGTTGGGGCGATCAGCATGGCAAACAATAGCATTTTAGTCATTGGTCTCTGCACTCAATTTGTTGTGTCACTAACATGTCAAAGTCATTGATCGGTGTAAGGTCAGAGACTGCTCCCCATGAATCACCGCTGCATTTGGGAAAATAGCAGACTCAAGGTAGCACATTAACTTCTTCCTGTCTCTCTCACTGGGATTAAAAATCAATCCTCTTATCAAGCGTTCGGCCTGATATCCCTTTGTTTGAACGGACCAAAGCAGGGAATAGTTGACAACACCGCAATATTATTGTTTACTGCTGAAATTAATTTAATTCAGGAGGATTGCATGAACAGTATGATGAGAGCAGCTGTAGTTGGAGTTTCATTGATGATGGCCACGACCTTTGCTTTTGCAACAGAGCAAAAGGCCGAGCAGAAACCTGCAGCCCAGTCGGCAGCCAAAGATGGGCAGTTGGACATTAACACTGCCACAGAGGCAGAGCTTAAAGCAATTCCCGGTTTAGACGAAAACTATGCCAAAAAAATCATCGCCGGCCGACCTTATACGAAAAAAACCCAGCTGAAGACGAAAAAGATCGTTCCAGATGACGTTTATTCGAAAATAAAGGACAATATAGTCGCTAAAAAGGCTAAAAAATAAGCTGGTACACATCATCCGGGTCATGTTTGACTTAAATTTGCTCTTATCTTCAAGGTCAAACATGACCCTAATGTTCTCCCCTTATTGATTCAACCCATCTCTGGTCGATGCGTAATATAAATCCGCAACTCCTGTCGAAACCCCCAATCACTCAGCAACAAGCCCATGACTAAATAAGAGGCAAAGCAAGGACGAAATCTCACTCTTGGTTAGAAGACACAGAGTCAGAGCGTTGCCGCAGTGGATTTCAGTTGTCGATTTTCTCCCCCAGTGCCGCCAGATATTCTTCCCGGTTCCATGTGGTTGTACATGAGGGTGCTTCCGGATCAGGTCTACAGATATAGATCTCGTGGCCTGGATAATCGGTGATGCGCAATCCCGCTGACCTGAGCATTGACTCAATTGCTGCGTGATTGGGGATCCACCAGTTGGTCGGGTCGCCGGCGAAACGGTATTCGATGAAGGCCATTTTGGGCCATCCCGGCTCCAGAAGCGAGGCCCGCTCATTGATGGGGTGATCCACCTGCTGGTATATCTCCTTACCCGGCATGGCCAGGGTCTGGAAGACCATCATTCCCTTTACCTTTTGCGCAATTATATCCAGCGCCAGCAAAGGATAGCGCAGATGGTAAAAGACCCCCATGAACAGAACCAAGTCGTAGGTCTCCCTGCTCCGCGCCAGGTCGTATACCTGCATCTGTCTAAAGGTCACCTTGTCCTCAAGCCCGTATTGCTGGGCTGCCCATTCGGCTTGTTTCAGATAACGGGGATCAATATCGATGCCGGTCACCTGGGCACCGCGCCGGGCTAACTCAAATGAGTAAAAACCGGCGTTGCAGCCAATATCAAGCACCCGGCAACCATTCAAATCCTCAGGGATGAATTGGGCCACTTGCAGCCACTTGAACCTGGGGAAGTCGCCGAGAAAATGATTCGGTGCCGTTTGGGTCCCATCCTCAAAGTGCAGGTTGTGGAACCAGGGGGAGAGTTCTTTTATTTTATCGGAAATACCGTTACGGTCGGCATAGTCCATAGTATTTACCACCTGATATGGGGAATGTGGTCTCAAATCTTTCGGTGCCGGTGATATAGCCTTGCAACTCTGCTGCTCTGCAGCCGGCGGTGTGTGAGGTGAGGGCTCTTTTTCGGGCTCGGCGGCCGATGTTCAGTCTTTCCTCATCGGACAGTTCTCGCAGATAGCCGAGCACCTCACTGGATGAGGAGGCCAGCAGTATCTCCTCGCCAGGTGTGAAAAAACTCCTCTATGCCAGGCCACTTGTCGCTGATGACCGGCACGGCACAGGCGGCCGCCTCAAAGAGACGTACGCTGGGGGAATATCCAGCCTGGATCATGTATTTTCTGGTGATATTAAGGGTGAAACGCTGGCCCGTATAAAAATCTCGATGATTCTCCGGGGGGAGGTGCTCAATTCTCATCATGTTATCGGGCCAATTTATGCCAGCCGGAAATTGGGCGCCTGCAATGACGAATCGTCCTTCTTTCCATGTGGCAGCGGTCTCGCACATCATGCGTTCCAGGGGCGGCTGTCGATCAGAACTGTAGGTGCCCAGATAACCCAGATCCCAGGCTTGTCCGCTTGCTGCATGGGGATAATGAAGCTCCGGGTCCACCGAGCAATACAGTGGCAATGCATCGCTGGTAGCCATATGTTGCTTCGATTCGGTCGAGGAGTGGGTCCACCGGTAAAGGAAAGGTAGGCCCGGTAATCGAGGTATCAGGTCGAGTGATTCAAATAGTTACAGTAACCCCGTTCCAGTTTTGCCAGCGTTACCGGGGTATCGATGTCGTAAAAGGCCGTAACACCCTTGGCCTTGCGGGTTACCCATCTGCCAATCTCGATTCCATCCGGGACATAGGAGCCGAGCGATGACACAGTCTGCTTCGGCGATCTCTCGTCCGTAATCTCCGAACAAAAGAGTTCGTCGGAAGTATAGGAGAACTCCGTCCGGCAATATGTAGGCACCGGCAGATCCCGGTTATTGGCATACCAGGGCACATCCCGTTCCAGGAAAAGAACGCTGTGGCCGAGTTTAGCCATTTCTCGCACCAGTCCGCGGTAGGTGGTGGCATGGCCGTTCCCCCATGAAGAGGTGATGGAAAGTCCGAAAATTACAATCTTCATGCCGTCCTCCTATTCTTTTTCAACTCGGTTCCCGCAGTTCTGACATGAACCATTGAACTATAATGTGCTTTGTAAAAATTGTTTCGACCTGGCTGGCTCGGTGGGCATAGGTATGTTCCGCCTTGACCCTGGCAAAGTGCGTCGTGTCCAACCTGGCCGCGGCTTGACGCAGAGTGAGTTTTTCCAGGAGCTCGGCCACATCATCTCCCGAATCTGCTACCAGGATCTCATGTTCAGGCTCAAAGAACTGCTCGATACCTTGCCAGCTGTCGGTGATGATGCATGTCCCGGCACCGGCCGCTTCAAAGACCCTTGTTGCAGGTGAAAAGCCGTTTCGGGCCATGCTTTCCCGACTGATGTTGAGGATGGCCATTGGGCTGCAGTTGAAGGCGTTGTGATGATCTGTGCCCAGATGCCCAAGATATGCCAGGTTGGCAGGCCGCTCCTTGTCCTCCCAGCCGCTGCCGGCCAGGATGAACCTTTTGCCGGGGAGCCGGGCGGCTGTCTTGAGCAAAAATTCTCGACCCTTGTGTTCCCGATCCGGAAGACGATTGCCGAGAAAGGCCAGGTCGGCACAAAAGCGAGGATCGGATCGGGACAGGGAAGTGGGTTTCCGGATCAAGGGCGTTGTAGACCGGAATGCATTCTCTGGCGCCGAAAGAGAGATAACCGGCAACAATAGGGTCGCCACCGCCATAGGTGAGGATAAGGTCGTAACAGGAGATCAGGCTGCGGAACGGATCATCGGCATTGCTCCTGATCCGCTCCAGTGTTGCCGGGGCATCAACGTCCCAGAACACCACCTGGCTTCCTTCCCCCTTCAGGGAAAGTACCTCTTTTTCGAGAAGCTCGTCGAATACGCCGACCCCGCTGGCCTTGACTATCAGGTCAGCCCCTTTCGCCATTTCCAGTGAACGGAAAACACCATCCTCCGTTGCCGGATATACAACCACCTTAGCCCAGTCTGGATCTTCCATATCCCGGTGCAGTTGCCGGTCATAGGCATCCGGCTCGAAAAAGGTGATCCTGTGACCCCTCTGGTGCAAAGCACGAACCAGTCCCCGGTAATAGGTCGCTGCTCCGTTCCAGTACGACGAGACCAGACTCGATGCAAAAAAGGAAATGGAAAGACCTGCTCTCATATTTTTATCCTTTTC
>CAWAFF010000089.1:0-61285 GCA_963780945.1 uncultured delta proteobacterium
CCAGGTAACGACTGTAGTTGCAATGGTAGTCGGCCAGGGTGTGGTTCCAGACCTCGGTGATGCGGGAGCAGACCTGGTCGAGGAAAAACCGGTCATGGGAGACCAGGATTACCGAATATGGATAGGACTGGAGATAACCTTCCAGCCAGTTGCGCGCCTCGATGTCCAGGTGGTTGGTCGGCTCGTCCAGGAGCAGCACATTGGGCTTCTGCAGCAAGAGCTTGGCCAGGGCGATTCGCATCTGCCAGCCGCCGGAAAAGTCGCCGCATTCCTTGTCCCAGTCGGCGGGAGAAAACCAAGGCCGGTGAGGACGTTTCCCACCTCTGCCTCCATGGTGTAACCCCCCTTCAGGCGGAATTCCTCCTGGAGGTGGCCGAAACGGTCCAGAAGTGCTCGTGGCCCGGAGCGTCATGGGGGGTGGCGCTCAAGTCTAACGGTAAGCTCAGCTAGTTCCCTCTCGATATCCTGCAGCTCGCGTCAGCGCCGTCATCACCTCGGCGAAAAGCGGCTGCCCTTGGCGACGATGCCGTCCTGGGGGAGATAGCCGACCGTGCCGCCTCGGGCGATCTGGAGCTCGCCGCTGGAGCGTTCCACCTCACCGGCAATGATCCGCATCAGGGTAGATTTGCCGGCGCCGTTCTCGCCGACCAATCCGACCCGTTCTCCCTTTTTCAGGTGCCAGTTGATATCGGTGAAGAGCGGTTTTCCTGCGAAATCCTTCGAAAGTTGTTTCAGATGCAGCATGTTAGATCCTTTGACTGTATATGGAAGACGGCAGGTATTGTAGGGGGAGAGGGGGATGTTTGTCAAACTTTGGCTTAATTTTTAAGCTGTTAAAAATAGCGATTAGACATCTTTGGGGTCGCTATTTAACAACCATCTCAGGCTCTTGTGCCAGCGGATGAGGATGGAGGGCTTGGTAGATAAGCAACGATCAAAGGTTCTGTAAATCCTTAAGTTAGCATAATTAATAAGTTTTACTTCGATGACGCAAATAATAATATTATTATGCGCACATTAATTGGTTTTATGGCATTATCGATGCTGCTCACCCGAGGATAAAAATATCCCAACCGCGCTGCTGGAACGAGGCCCGATAACCGGATGGCTTATAATGAGAAAATGAGAGGGCGGATCGATGGGCAAGGTGATCGCAAAAAAGAATAAGAGGTATGCAGCGAGGGACGAAGATCGGGTTGGTGATGTCTCTGCTGGCCGGCTTAATGATGTACGAAGGGTGGCTAAAGCCCCTCATTACCGATTCAGCTACCAGCACCTATTACTTTACCCTGGACGGTACAGCCCAGAGTCTGGGCGCAGATGGTAGTACCGACTCGTCTTCAGTTTTGGGCGGCAAAATAGTCATGGCTACCGGTACCTATAACAATTCAAGATATGTCACTGCCGCCTCCAATACCAACTGGCAGACGATGATGAATGTGTATGGCCCCGTCTATGGTTCTAACCAGACTATCACCGCCCCCGCTGTCACCATCGGCGCCCGCGATTATAACGGTACCGCTAACTCCATATACTGGAAAGCCGACGTCTACGATTACAATCCGGCTGGAACCCCCGGCAATGGCGTACTGCTCTGGTCCAGCACCGGCACTGACGAGGCCCATGCCAACGTAGCCACTCCTAAAATGCTGAATTTTACCGCCCCAGCCGCCAAGGATATCCCCACAGGGCACAGATTGAAGCTGGTAATTTCCGCCAGAATGACCAGCACTAACTCGGCGGCAAGGCTCTACTGGGGGAGCAGTACCAATTATGCTTTCATGAAAGTTACCGAAGAGGCAACCGCCGCCAATTCGGTGACCGTTTCCCATCTGTCCGATTACAACGGCGGGTCCATGGCCTCGGTGCTCCAGGGAGAGCAAAACGTTGCCATGCTTATGTTCGATATGTACGCCAACGGTGCTACCAACTGGACTGGAGGCAAGCTGGACAAGGCGGGGTCCAATCAAAATCTCACCGATGCAGCCTTCAGTATTTATAAGGACAGTAACGGAAACGGTTTTTTTGACGCAGGCACCGACGCCATGGTCGGGGGGCCTTACGATTTTTCTCAGGCTGTCGGCCAGGGGTACACTCTATCTGTTCCCCAGGTACTTGCAGCGACGCCTCAACGCTATTTCATCAGCTATGACATTTCCGGCACCGCCAGGCTGGCAACTACGGTGGGTGCACGCATAGCAAACAGTTCTTATTTTACGGTCAGCAACGGCCTGTCCATCGGTTCCATCCCTGCCACCACATCCAGCCTCCCCACCATCTTCGGAATAGGCGCTCCTCTGACCAGGACCTATGCAGCTGATTGGGACTCCGGAGCGGTTCTTGCCATTCCCGAATCAGGTGGGGCGACGGTTACCAATTCCACCTGCGTAACGACGACTGTTACCGAACCCGCCGGAACAAACCTAGTCGGACTTCTCAACTTCCCCGGCCACTCCTGTGCCAGCGTTTCCGGCCGCTACCACGAATCCAGCGAGGCCAATCCCCGCTTTGTAACTCTGTACTACAACGGTCCTGGCTACTCTTCCGATATGAGCCAGGTGAAGGGCATTTCCTTCAAGATGCGCGTCAGAGGCGCCGGAAAAATCTTCACCGTTACCATGTTTTACGTCCGCCCTGATGGCGTGAGGGTCAATGCTCCCACCAGTTCGACCTATTCACCCAACAATGCCACTAACATCACCATGTCTTTGGCAGGACAGACCTTTACCAATGTTCCTTTCGGATCCCGGCTAGGTGTACAGATCGGGGTCAACGGTGCCGGCGCATATGTAGGTCTGGGTAGCGCGGTGGATGCCAATCTGGTGGTGGAAGAGACCTCGGGCGCTAACAGCGGCTTCGATGTCGGCACCGGTCGCAGTATCCAGAACACCAATACATATGCCTCCTCGAAAGATAATATCGTTGATACATTTACCCTCAATTCTCCCACAGGCATCCAGACCGTAAATGGTGTCACCATAACCGGCAATGCCACTACAACCAGCGCCAATGTCTCCCTTGCCAGACTTTATGCCGATTACGGCATGCTCGGTGCGCTGGACCCAGCGGATGTGCAGCTTGCCAGCGGGACCTTCACCGGCAACAGCACCAGCTTCTCCGGCCTGAACGAAACCATCGGCTCAAATATGAAGAACTACCTGGTTACCTACGACATCAGTTCGACCCCTACGGTAAACACCAGCGTCACCGGTCGGCTGACAGCACTGACCGGCAGTGCGGGCATAGACGGAAACAACGACACCTCTTCGGCCAGCATTACTATTCTGCCGACAACTACCGTAGAAAACGGCATCAGCGAACCTCCCAACGCTATTCTTTCCTCCGGAGGTGCTGGAACCAATCTTGACTCCTTTACCCTGAAGACAAACGGCGGCAACAGCGACACCATCTATTCGGTCAATGTTTCCCTTGCCCCTGCCGGCATATCGGCACGTATCGCCGCTGTGGAGATTGTCGACAGGGGGACCGGAGCTATCTATGGTACGCTTACGGCACCGACTTCCGTGGATGACTGGCGAGTCAGCACTTCAGGGCTTGCGGCCACTGCCAGTGGCGTTCAGTGCTATATCCGGATAACGCCCAAATCAAACATCCTCACCACCGAGTCGGTAACCGGTCTTGTAACCAGTATCAACCATATGCAGATCAACAACCGGCTTGAAATACTCGATACCGCCAGTGCCACCATAACTCTGGACGGTCAGTCCCCCAGCAACCCAATACTGACGGCAGTGACCGGGGCAAGTGGCGGGGAGATTCTCCTTAACTGGACGACAGCTTCGGATATTGGCGGTATGAGCCTCACCACACCCTACAAGGTCGTGCGGGGCGATGTTAACGCCCCTGTTCCCATGGATTGTTCCTCTGGTAACACGGTTTATATGGGAACTGCCCTTTCAAAGACCGAAACAGGCCTTTTGCCCGGCCAGAATTATGCCTACCGCGTTTGTGCCATGGATTCGGTGGGCAACATGAGCAGCGGCACCACTGCCACGGCTGCAGCCAGGCTTACCACGGCCTGCAATGTGGCGCCTGTCTTGATCATTAACCCCACCTCGCAATATGTTGGCAGCGACAGCCAAGCCTCATATGCCATTACCCTTACGAACAGAGACAGCGGGGCTTGTGGCAACACCACCTTTACATTCTCCATCAGCGGCACCGAGAACAGCACCGCCTTTGTTACCCCTTCCACCTTTGCACCCATTAGTCTGAGCCTTGCCCCTAATGGCGGAGGCGGCGTGGCGACGCTCAAAGTGACCCCAAAACCTGGTGCCGCTCAAGGGGCGGTCAACAGCTTTTCCGTTCAGGTCAGTGCTGCCGGTCATCCCAGCGTGCTTTCAGCTGCTCCGGTGGTCACGACTTTAAATAATCTCGCTCCCATGCTGCATAACAGTCTCAATACCGGTACCATGAGATATGGCGAGTGGGGTTCCGAATACAACTGCAATACCTGTCATGCCCGTAACACTTCTAATATAAAAAGAATAAGTCAAGCGGTGGCCACTCCCTTGGGGCCAAGACCGGTGGCCTTTTCCCTTGTTTCCAGCATTGCCTCCGTTACCTCTGGCGTCTTCGGCAACGACCAACCAGCATCTACCCGTGGATCTCAAAACGTCTGCGAAGTCTGTCACCATCGCACCCGCTACCACCAGTACAGCACCAGCAAAATAACCGCACTGACCCACAACAACAGCACCGATTGCATGGGCTGCCATCCCCACAACGCAGGCTTCCGCTATTCGGGAGGCGCTGACTGCGATGACTGCCATGGAGATCCCCCCACATCCTTCGGCGATCTGGCCTCTCCGGCCACCAACGCCCTGGGGGGACTGGCTCTCAATGCAGGTGCACATCTAACCCACAAAAACATCATGGGGTGTTATGCCTGCCACAACGGTTATGTACTGAATCCAATGGGAAACAATGTCATAGAGATGGGATTTGCCGTCAATAATATCAACTATCCCGGCTTTAACGGCAGCATAACCAGCGGCGTCTTCACAGGGTCTGACATCCTTAACAGCGGTTATACGTGGAAAGTGTCATCCGGCACGTTGTTGCAGACGGCTCCCAATGCAACCACTTGCAGCGTCTATTGCCACGGTTGGTCAGGCGGCGGCGGGACAGTGGGCACACCTTCCTGGGCGGGAACCAGTCAGGCGGCCTGCGGTACCTGCCATGCCGCGACAGGACTTATCCCTCCAACTTCCGGCAGTCATGCCAAACATGCGGCAACCACCGGTGCTGGTAATGGTATCTCCTGCTCCAAGTGCCATGGTAATTATTCCGGCCCGTTGCATCTCAACGGCAATGTGGAGTGGGACCTGTCCGGAGTTTCCACCTCAGCCACTTACAAAGGGGTTAATAAGGGCGCCACCGGCGCAAAGGCACCCACCAGTCCGGCAGCTTTTGGTAGCTGTTCCCTGGTCTATTGCCATTCCAATGTCCAGGGAGCAGCAAACCCGGCTCTCGGCACCGGTGGCCCCATATCCTACGGCAGTCCCAGGTGGAATGATGTGGCAACCTGTGGGACCTGTCATGTTGACATGGCGGTGAGCACCGTTGCAACCGGCGGCCATAAGCAGCACACGCAGCTTGCTGAGACTTCCTTCGAGTGCCGCATCTGCCACAACAATGCCGGAACCACGATGCCGAGCAATCATGCAAATGGCAACATCGATATCTCTTTCAGCGGCGTCGCAACGAACTCAACATACTCCCAGTTAGTCAATACGCCTGGCAATGGTTACGGCACCTGTTCCAACACTCACTGTCACGGCAATCACACTATTGCCTGGGGCCCTGCCACGGCTCTCAACCTGTGCGACAAATGTCACGGCTCGGAAACAACCGCAGCATTTTATGGTACCGCCGGAGTTGGCAGTACCACTGCCACATCCGACCCGGTGGTGGGTTACCATGACCAGCATCTAAAATCTGCACCCTATAACTTCGCCACGACAAGTGACTGCAGCGCCTGCCACTTCAAACCGGCCGGCCCGTACTCTCCCGGTCACATCGATACGGCGCTCCCTGCCGAGACAATCTTTGGCCCGCTGGCATCCCGGGGCGCTTTCTTCGGCTATACTGCTACGCCGACCTATAACCGGACCACGAGGCAATGCAGCAACGTTTGGTGCCATGGCTCTGGGATGCCCTCCAACAGGGGCAACGGCACTTATGCTTCTGTAGTACTGGATGGTGGTACTCTGACCGCACCGGTAAAACCGACATGGAATGTTGCCCTGTTTACCGGCACCGCTGCCAATGACTGCACTCGCTGTCACGGCTATCCCCCACCTGCGCCTAATCCGGGCTACACCCATTATGGCAAAGGGCCCACCGACTGTAACAGCTGCCACAACAATGTGACACTCGATGGTAAAGGCTTTATTGACGAGAGCATCCATGTGGACGGTAATATCGATGGAGGGTGCATCACCTGTCACGCCAATCCGCCCGTGGATTTGGCAGGCTTGGTGAAACCGGCCATGAATGCCATGGCGCCGGCAAGTCAAGGCTCCCATAACGCCCACCTGCTGAACCCGAACATCGGCAGCGATTGTTATGTGTGCCATGACGCATATACATCACAGATGCCCAGCTACACCATGGAAATGGGTTTCAAAGCCTATGGGGGAAAGGTCACGTCGGGAACGTTCTATGGCTATTCATCGTTGACCGGTAATACCTATATTTCGTCCAATCCTGGAACTTTCGTCAGAAGAACAAACGACCCCTCCAGGCAAAATACCTGTGCCAACGTATACTGTCACGGCGGCGGGACCAGCGGGACCACTACCAGAGCGCCTATTGGCGGCGGCATAATTGACGCTCCCAACTGGGAGATGGGTTATGAGCAGGTAGCCTGCGGTGCCTGTCACGGAATATCTACCAGCAGGGTGCCTACTGCAGGGTCCCACCAAAGGCATGCCCTGGCAGGTGGAGCCAGCCTTGGTCTTGAATGCTACCTTTGTCATGCGGAGGAAGTTAACAACTATCACGTGGATGGCGATGTTCAGTGGCACCTGAACGGGACCGATGCCCGTATCGGTGCTGCAGCAAGATACAGGAACCTGTCCTCCGGCGGCACTGGAAATCTTGCCCCCAGCTTAACCTTCGGCAACTGCACCAACCTCTACTGCCACAGTAATGCCCAGGGGCAGGCGGCAGTGGAACTCCTGCCTATGCATCGCCCCAGTGGGGATCCGGCCCGCTCGCCTGTACCTCGTGCCATAACGATATGACTACCAGCGGTACAGGTAATCACCTGAAACACAAATATGGGTGCGCCACCTGCCACAGCGCGGCGGGCAGCGGCACCGCCAGGCACGCCGATCATTATATCGATGTGACCTTCAGCGGCGTCGGCGCCGGGACCACATACAGCCAAGCGCGCACCTCAGCCGGCAGCGACGGTTACGGCACCTGCTCCAATATTGCCTGCCACTACAATGGTTCAGCCAACTGGGGTGGCGGATCGCTCGCCTGTGTCAGCTGTCATCCGCTGGCAAGCTTGCAGGCCAACGGCGCCCATGGCAAGCATGTCAACACGGCACCCACCTTCTATAACCTCACTGCCAATCGCTCAACGATGGCGGCTTATGACTTTGGCTGTTCCAACTGTCATCCGTTGGATGTGAGCAAGCATGCCAACGGCCTTGTAGATGTAACATTGAACAGCATCAACACCGGTCTGGGCGGGTCTGTCAGTGCCCTTCGAACCCGAAACAGTGCCACCGCCGACGGCCTGGCCGCAGCCAATGGTTCTCCGGCATCTACGGCACGACCAAAGTAAGTGTCAGGTGTTCTGCTTCCTATTGCCACAGCAACGGCTATCAGGCCAATCTCAGGTTCATGGTCACCCCTGACTGGTATGGCCCTGCCTTCACTGGAGACAAGTGCGCCATGTGCCACGGCAACTCCCCCAACGCCAATAATCCGGTCACCCAGCCAGGCTCCCCGGCCCACTACAACAAAACCTTCCTCGGCTTTGCCAATGTCAGCGGCGGTCACGCCGTGGGGATCCATACTAAATATATCTTTAACGGTTCCGTCGGCCTGTCTCCTCCAGGGAACACACCGAAGGGAAGTCATGGCAACAGCACCACGTCGAGCACCATCAGCTGCAACATGTGCCATTACAAAACCATAACCACCAGTGCCAATGATAAGAACAAGGTCTGCGCACCTTGCCACACTACCCTGGCGAAGAATCCTGCAGAACTCATCGCGGACAAGCGTATCCACGTGAGCGGCACAGTAGACGTGGCCTTCAACCCGATCCGGGTCAAATCAAAGGCCCAGCTTAGAACAGAGAGCGTAGACATAGCAATCTGGTCGCGGCAGGCAGGCTACAAGATTAACGGGGCCTACGACGCGGCATTCAAAACCTTCACCACCGCCACCCAGTGGAACAGCTCCACCAAGACCTGCTCCAATATTGCCTGCCATAACGGCATGTCGGTCAAGTGGGGTGATACCGGCGGCATTACCACCTGCGCCAGTTGCCACAGGTGATCTTGATACAGTAAAAAAAGCCCCTTTTCCGGGAAAAGGGGCTTGAAAAGTGGGACATGTTTCCGAATATTAAGGCCGGATGATCACAGATCATTCCGGCCTTGTGTTTGTGATCAAAGGATATGGCTATTTCTTCCTGTCCTCTCCTTGCAGATAATCCCCCAGTAGCGAACGACTGTGCTCATCGTCATGGCAGTAGATACAGAGATTTTCCCAGTTGCTGCCATCGGGGGGATTGTAATTATGGTTGCCGTCCTTGTGATGAACAGTAAGAAGGTGCAGGTCGGCCAGATTGAACTCTCGGCCGCACTTGGCACAAATCCAGCCATGAAGCTTCAGGGAGCGTTCCCGATAATTGTCTGGCGCAGTCTGTCCTGCCTTCATTTTACGAACAATTTCATCGGCTTCTTCCTGGGTCTTTACCACCGGCTTTGGGGCTCGGGGGCGAAAGGATGGTGACATAAACTCCTCCTCTGTCAAAAGCGGAAATGTGTTCTGTGTCCAGTAGTGCAAGCGAGTGGTTATAGTAAAGATCTCCCCGTAAAATGCTATCTGAAATTTGCTTTAACCATTTTTGATGTCAAGAATAAGATAAATTTCTGAAGAATCATCTGCCCGGCATCGGTAAATATAGTTTTTTCTTATGGGAACCTGGTAAAAGTCTGCTATACTCTTGAAGTTTTATCGCGGATGATTGCCGCTCCCGAAGGGATTTTGCAGGCAATCACGGGCAGAAACCGGTAAAACAAGGATTTCGCCGCGCGGGGCTGGCCCCTGCTGCTTGGCTAATAAGACGAAGGGTTGATAGGCAGGAGCTTATCCCCGAAAAGGATGAAGATGTCAAAAAAAATGTTGATCAACGCACTGCACCCCGAGGAGGCTCGGGTGGCCATCGTCGAAGACGGCCATCTGGTCGAGCTGGACATATGAGATTGCCGGGAACGAACAGACCCGCGGCAATGTTTACAAAGGCGTAGTTGTCCGGGTAGAGCAAGGGCTGCAGGCTGCCTTTGTCGATATCGGCCACAAAAAATTGGGTTTTCTGCAGATGGGGGAGATCCACCCGGAAAACTGGCAATGGCGCGAAGATGTGCCGGAAGAGCAGCGTAACCGGCGTCCACGGATCCAGGAGATCCTGCGGCGCGGACAGGAGCTGATTGTTCAGGTGGAAAAAGGGGAACGGGATAACAAGGGTGCCGCACTCACCACCTATATTTCCCTCCCTGGCCGCTACATGGTGCTTATGCCCGGCAGCGATTCGTCAGGTATTTCACGCAAGGTTGAAGGTGAGGGCGAGCGAAAAAAAGCTGAAAGAACTGGTGGCCGACCTGGAGATTCCAGAGGGCATTGGCTACATCATGCGTACTGAGGCGGTGGGCAGAACTCCAGTGGAACTGGCCAAGGATTTACAGTACCTGATGAAGCTATACAATGGTATTCGGGAAAAAGGGGCCGAGCTCAAAGGGGCAGGGCTGATTTACCAGGAGTCGGACCTGGTGATCCGCACCATCCGCGACTATTTCAATGCCGAGATAGATGAAGTGCTGGTGGACAGTAAAGATGTTTACAAGCAGGCGCGGGCTTTTTTCAAGGAAACCATGCCCAAGTACGAAAACCTGGTGAAGATGCACCTGGAAAAAAGGCCCATTTTCTCCCGCTACCAGCTTGAGGAGCAGATTGACCTGATCTATGAGAAGAAGGTGCCGCTGAAATCGGGTGGTTCTATTTTCATGGAGCCCACCGAGGCACTTGTCTCCATTGATGTTAACTCGGGCAAATCCACCGGGGAGAAGGGGGTGGAAGACACCGCCTTCAAAACGAATATGGAGGCTGCTGCCGAGGCGGCCAGGCAGTTGCGTTTACGCGACCTCGGTGGCCTCATCGTCATCGACTTCATCGACATGCGGGATCGGAAGCATAACAATGAGGTGGAAAAAGCCCTCAAAACAGCCCTCAAGGGGGATAAGGCACGGGTCACGGTCGGCAAGATTTCCCAGTTTGGTCTTCTGGAGATGTCCCGGCAACGCATCAAGCAGACCATCAGCCAGGCGAGCACTCTCGAGTGTCCCCACTGTGAAGGGCGGGGCAAGGTTAAATCGGTGGAGGCCATGGCGCTTTCTTTCATGCGAAAGATACATGCTGCTGCTGCCAAGGGGACTGTGGCCGAGGTGCGGGGCGGTTTGCCGCTGGAAGTTGCCTATTACCTGTTGAACAGAAAGAAACGGGAGCTGTCCCAGATCGAAACCGATTACGATATAGAAGTAACCATCAAGGGAAAACCTTCCTTTCTGCTCAACGAGATGGAGGTTGATCTGGTTAAACGCGAGCGGCCTTTCATGGAAGAGATCGCGCCCGAGGTACCTGTTGCTGCTGTATCGGGGATTCCTGCATTAGCCGCTGCTGTGGCTGAACCGGTGCCGGGCGAAGAGGTGACCCCGAAAAGGAAGCGGCGGCGAGGGAAAAAGAAACACCATCTGGAAGGTGAAATCACGCCGCCACCTGAACCTTTTGTGACAGGCGAAGCTGTGGCAGGAGAGCCATCCACTGATGCAGTGGAGGCTGAAATAGCAACCGGGGCCACTGCAGCAGAAACAACTGCAACAGAAGGCACTGAGGAACATAAAAAGAAACGGCGTCGCAAGCGTCGTCGTGGCGGCAAGGGAGCTGCAGCCGAGCATGGTGCTGAAGGAATCGTTGAAGCTGAGGTTGCTGCTGCGGAACCTGCAGCGGCCCCGGTTGCCGAGCAGGTTGCAGGCGAAGGTGAAAATACCGAGGAAATGAAGAAGAAACGGCGGCGGAAACGGCGACGTGGTGCCAAACCGGCTCCCGTTGAAGCTGTTGTTGGAGAAGCCCCGGAAGCTCCAGTCCCGGTAGCTTCGGCTGAAACCAATCTGCCGGAAGCTCAACCAGAACAGCTCCCGCAAGGAAAGCCGAAGAAGCCGCGAGCTCCCCGCAAACGGCAGGTTGAGCAAGAGGTGGTCCAGGAACAACCTGCAGCAACAACACCGGCGGAGGCTCCTGAAGTCGTGCCGGCGAAGCCTAAACGGGCCGCAAGGCCGCGCAAGGCCCCCGCTGTTACCGCGGAGGCGCCCCAGCCTGAGGCGCCTGCTGAGCCGCAGGAAAAGCAGAAGCCCAAGCGCGCTCCACGCAAAAAGAAGGAAACTGTTCCGGCTGAGTGAGCAATCTAAATGATTCCCTATCCAGGAGGTGCCATGAGGTTCATTAAGTTGGTTATGGCAGCACTACTTTGGACAGCATCAACGACAACCGCAGTTCAGGCTCTGGAGGTGGAGGAAGTTTCAGCCTACCTAGCTCCGCATTATTTCCAGTGGGAGGAATTCCATGGCGGTGAAAAGCTTCTCCGGGAACAAGGCTGGCTTGTTGGAGCCGGGGGGCTGGCCAGGATGAATCTGCTCAAAGCTGAGGCGGGATCACTTATTCTGTCCGGCAAGGCAGAACTCTTTGGCGGAGTGGTCGATTATGACGGACAGACGCAATCCATAAATGAGACGGGAGAGGCTGTTGAGCCATTACCCGTGACTACCAAAGTGGATTACCTGGGCACGAGGGAAGAAGTGGACCTTGGTTGGCGGATTTTACAGCAGAAGATATGGCTGGAACCATTTTTCGGCCTTGGGATCCGTTGGTGGTTGAGAAATCTGCAGGATTCCACCGCAATCGACAACACAGGTGCCCAGGTCCAGGTCAGTGGCTATACCGAAAATTGGCTGAGTGGATATACCCGCCTCGGCGCGCGCCTTGGCTATACAATGACCGACGATTGGCGCATTTTCGGTGAGGGTGGCGTCAAATATCCCTTTTATACCGCAAATATGGTCGAAACTTCAGACTCTGATATTACCCTCAAGCCGGACGGTCGCTGGTCTGCCTTTGCCGAGATAGGCGCCCGCTACCGGCAGGTCAAGGTCAGTACCTTTTACGAAGGATTCCGCTATGGGCAGTCTCCTGCAGAGAGAAGCGGCAGCTTCAGCTATATTCAGCCAACCTCTGAATCGGACGTTTTTGGACTCAGAATGGGCTGGGCTTTCAGGTAAAGGACCTTTTAATAAATGCAGACGGTTTTTATCATAGCTGTCCTGGGCGCAACAGGCTGTCTCTGCCGCTATTACCTTTCGGGCTGGGTCTATGAACTCTGCGGCAGTTCCTTCCCCTATGGCACCTTTGCCGTCAATATCGTTGGTGCTTTCTGTATTGGACTGATCATGGAATTTTCCATGCACAGCGCCCTTGTCTCGCCACACCTGCGCGTCGGACTCACCATTGGCTTTCTCGGTGGGCTCACCACCTTCTCCACCTTTAGCTATGAAACATTTCGCCTTCTTGAGGATGGGCAACTGCTGGTCGCCTCGGTAAATGTTCTTTCCAGTGTCATGGTCTGTCTGGTCTTTACCTGGCTGGGAATTGTCGCGGCACGGTCCTTACAAATTTAAAACGGTTGATAAAAACAAGTGGCGGGGGAATCAAACATGACAAAGCTGAGTGGCGAGCAGATCCTGATGCGGATCTTCATTGGTGAAAGCGACCGGCATGGGCATATCCCTCTCTACGAGGCACTGGTGAATCTAATGCGCACCGAAGGGCTTGCCGGGGCCACGGTCACTCGCTGTATCGCCGGCTTTGGCGCCCACAGTGTCTATCACACCGATAAGATTTTACGTCTGTCCGCAGACCTGCCGGTCATAGTAGAGGTTGTTGACAGCCAGGAAAAAATCGATGCCGTCATGCCCAAGGTTGATGAGATGATGGACGGCGGCATGATTACTCTCGAGAAAGCTACCGTCATCCGCTACAGCCATCACGAAAAAAGGTAGTCTTGCCTTATATATTAAAGACAGGCAGGTTTTACCTGCGTCCCGTTGCATAGCCTGGCTTCTCTGCTATACTTTCCCCTGAAACTGTCCCCATAAATGCCTCTCCCCGGCCAATCACCGCCTTGCCTGCAAAGGATTTGCAATGCCTGTCGACGTTAATTTCAGCCCCCAGTGGATTGAAGAGCAGTACTTTATCTGGAAAGAGCGACCGGAGCAGCTGCCGGCCGACCTGCAGGCTTTTTTCACCGGCTTCGAACTTGGCAGCCGAGGTGCTGGCGAAAACCTGGTCCTTGCTGATGCCCTGAAACAGTCTGCAGTGCAGTCACTCATCTATCGTTACCGTGATATCGGCCATCTATTGGCCTGTACCGATCCCCTTTCGCCCTGTCAGCTGGACCACCCCCTGTTGAACCTGGAGTCATTCGGCCTTGAGCCTTCCGACCTGGAAAGCACTTTTCACACCCGCCGCTTCATGAAGGAAAGCGCCACCCTGCGGGAGATCATGCAGGTCATGCGCGATACCTACTGCCGCTCAATCGGCGTCGAGTTCATGCATATCCAGGACCCTGCCGAACGCCAATGGCTCATTGACCGCATGGAGCCGGTGAGGAACAGAGCAGCCCTGTCGCGGGAGCAAAAGCTGGATCTCGCCCGGCAAATCCATGAAGCAGCCCAGTTCGAAGCGTTTCTCAATCGTAAATTCGTAGGCCAGACCCGCTTCTCCCTTGAAGGGGGAGAAAGCCTCATTCCTCTGCTGCACTCGCTTATCGCAGGGTCGGCTGGAGCAGGCATCACTGATCTGATCCTGGGGATGCCCCACCGGGGCCGGTTGAATGTGCTGGCCAACGTGTTCAAAAAGCCGCTGGAGGATATTTTTGCCGAATTCACCGACAACAGTGAACATGGTATTGTCGGCGAAGGGGACGTGAAATATCACAAGGGATTTTCCATTGATGTGACCCCTGTGGCAGGTCATGCCATTCATCTTTCCCTGGCTGCTAACCCCAGTCATCTTGAGGCGATTAATCCGGTTGTCGAAGGAAAATGCCGGGCTCGCCAGGACCGCTACGGCGACAGTCGCGGTGAATTGGTCCTGCCGGTTCTCATTCACGGTGATGCTTCTTTCTCAGGGCAGGGGGTGGTGGCGGAAACCTTCAACCTTTCACAGCTGGAAGGCTATCGGACAGGCGGCACGCTCCATATCGTCCTCAACAACCAGATCGGTTTTACTACCGTGGCTGCCGATGCCCGTTCCAGTTGCTATGCCACCGACGTGGCGAAGATGGTGCAGGCCCCGATTTTTCATATTCAGGGTGATGACCCTGAGGCGGTGATTCACGGGGCGATGCTTGCGCTGGCATACCGGCAGGCTTTCCGGCGCGATGTGGTGGTGGAGATAATCTGTTACCGCCGCTATGGCCACAACGAAGGGGATGAGCCTTACTTTACCCAGCCAGTCATGTATGAAAAAATCAAAAACCGCCAGCCGCTCCATGAACTTTACCCGGCGAAACTGATGGAAGAGGGCATTGCCCAGGGAGAGCTGGAGCAACTGGCCAAGGAGGTAACCACTCAGCTGGAAAGTGCTGTGGGGCGGGAACCCACCAATTCCGACCAGGGGTTCCGTGATGGGTGGAGCGGCTTTCAACGGGAGTATGTGCCTTCCAAGGTGGAGACCGGGGTAGAGCATGCAGAGCTGTTAGCCATGATGGGGATATTGACGACCGTCCCCGACGGCTTTACCCCCCATCCGAAGCTGGCTACACTGCTGCAGCGGCGGCTTGAGGCCGTGAAACAAGGGGAAACCATTGACTGGGGCACGGCAGAAACACTGGCCTTTGCTTCACTGCTAAAGGATGGGACCTCGGTCCGCTTATCGGGCCAGGACGTGCGGCGCGGCACCTTCAGTCACCGGCATTGCACCATCTTTGATTACCACAGTGAAAAATCCCATGTTCCCCTCGCTGGAATTGCCACCGACAAGGCCCAGTTTCACGCCTACGACAGCATGCTTTCCGAGTATGCTGTGCTTGGCTTCGAGTACGGTTATTCAGTTGAGTCCCCCACCGCCCTTAGCCTCTGGGAGGCCCAATATGGAGATTTTGCCAACGGTGCTCAGGTTGTCATAGACCAGTTTGTGGCCTCCGGGGAAAGCAAATGGGACCGGAGCAGCGGCTTGGTCATGTTACTGCCCCACGGATACGAGGGGCAGGGGGCTGAACACTCCAGCGCCAGGATTGAAAGATTCCTCCAGTTATGCGCCATGAACAACATGCAGCTGGCATTTCCTTCGACTCCAGCCCAGTTTTTTCATCTGCTGCGTCGTCAGGTAAAACAGCCGTTCAGGAAACCGCTGGTGGTTTTCACTCCCAAGAGCCTGCTCCGTCATCCGCTCTGCTCCTCAAGTATAAATGATCTTGCCGGGGGCTGGTTCAGGGAGGTCATAGCTTCCGATGACAATCTGGATCAGGTCCGCCATGTGCTGATCTGCTCGGGCAAGATATTTTTCGAGCTGTTCCAGGCAAAGATGGACGCCAGGCGAGACGATGTGGCGCTGGTGAGAATCGAGCAGCTCTATCCCCTGCGTCTCGACCTGCTTCGGGAAATCCTCACCCGGTACCGTCAGGCGAAATATCGTTGGGTCCAGGAAGAGCCACGCAACATGGGGGCGTGGAGCTTTATCCACCCCTATTTGGCAGATATCCTCGGCAGCAGTGAAATGGAATACGTGGGCAGGGATGAGGAGTCGGCCCCAGCGGTGGGCTCACATCGCCAGCACAAGCTGGAGCAGCAGAGGGTCCTGGAACAGGCCTTCGCTAGATATGACTAATGGAGAGTGACATGGAAATCAAAGTCCCGGCAGTGGGCGAATCAGTTTTTGAGGCGCTTCTTGCCAAATGGCATAAGGCGGACGGAGAACGGGTGGAAAAGGACCAGCCCGTCTGCGAGATCGAGACGGACAAGATCACCCTGGAGATAAATGCTGAAGTTTCGGGGATCTTGTCGATCGGGGCAAAAGAGGGTGAAACGGTCAAGATCGGCGCTGTGATTGGCCAGATAGAGGAACAGGGAGCGGCTGCAGCTCCTCCGGCAGCGTCAGCGACTGGCAAGGGCGAGGCAAAAGCGGAACAGCTACCGCCGCCACTCTCGCCGGCGGGAAGGAAAATGGCACTGGAAAAAGGTATCCGGCCGGAAACAATCCAGGGCAGCGGCAAGGGGGGCCGAGTGACCGTTGATGACCTGCTGAAGCCGCAACAGGAGCAGAGCCCGCAGCCAACGCTTTTTGTGCGGTCGGAAGAGCCCGCCTCCTACCAGCCTGCCGAAGACAAAAGGACCACCCGTCAAAAAATGACGCCGATCCGCAAAAGGATTGCCGAGCGGCTGGTCGTGGCGCGACAGCAGACCGCAATGCTCACCACCTTCAACGAAGCCGACATGAGCCGGGTGATGGACCTGCGCCGCCGTCAGCAGGAGCATTTCCAGGCCCGCCACGGCATCAAGCTCGGGCTGATGTCCTTCTTCGTCAAAGCCAGCGTCGAAGCCCTCAAGGAATTCCCGCTGGTCAACGCCCGCATCGACGGCAACGACATCGTCTATCAGCATTTCTACGATATCGGCATCGCCGTCGCCTCCGAGCGCGGGCTGGTGGTGCCGGTCTGCGCGATGCCGACCGCCTGAGCTTGTGGCAATCGAGAGGGGATCGCCGCCTCTCGCCGAAAAGGTGAAGAATAACCAGCTGAGCCTTGCCGGATCTCGAGCGGGGGTACCTTCACCATCAGTAACGGTGGCGTCTACGGTTCCCTGCTCAGTACCCCCATTCTGAATCCTCCCCAGAGCGGCGTGCTGGGGATGCACGCCATCCAGGAACGGCCGGTGGCCAGGGACGGGCAAGTGGTGATCCGGCCGATGATGTATCTGGCGCTGTCCTATGATCATCGCCTTATTGATGGCAAGGAAGCGGTGGGGTTTCTTAAAAAGATAAAAGAGTACATCGAGGATCCGGAAGAGATGCTCTTGGAAGGATAGAAGAGAGAAACAAGCGCATTCCACATTCCCCCTCCCTTTATGTACCCACAGGGCATAAAGGAGGGTGTAGGGGGAGGGAGGGCTGAGTGGCAACTGATTCCCCCCTCTCCCTGACCCTCTCCCAAATGGGGAGAGGGAACCCAATAGCCACAGTTGAGCTGTTAATACTGTTAATACAATTGCTGGAGGTTATGTAATGTCCGATGAAATATTTGATCTGATAATTATCGGTGCCGGACCCGGCGGCTACGTGGCGGCCATCCGTGCTGCACAATTGGGGATGAAGGTGGCGGTGATTGAGCGGGGCGAGCGGTTGGGGGGAGTTTGCCTCAACGAGGGCTGCATTCCCAGCAAGGCACTGCTGGACTCCAGTGAGCTTTTCGCCCTGGCCCGGGATAAATTTGCCGTTCATGGCATCCAGATCAATCCGCCAACACTGGACCTGGCGAAAATGATGGCGCGCAAGGACGATGTGGTGAAAAAACTCACCGACGGCATCGCCTTTCTTTTCAAGAAGAACAAGATCACTCGCCTTCAGGGGACGGCGAAATTGGGTGAGGCTGGTAAAGATGGTCTCCTGCGGGTGGATGTGCTCGGCATGTCAGGTCAGGAAAAACAGACGCTGACCGGCAAACATGTGTTGCTGGCTACCGGCAGCGAGGCCATTGAAGTGCCGGGCATTCCCTTTGACGGGGAATGCGTGGTCAATGCCCGTCAGGCACTTTCTTTTGGCTCAGTTCCGGAACATCTGCTGGTGGTGGGTGGTGGCTATATCGGCCTTGAGCTGGGTTCTGTCTGGCTACGGCTGGGAAGCAAAGTGACCGTCGTTGAGGCCCTGCCGAATATTCTGCCCATTGCCGACCGCCAGGTGGCGGACACCCTGATGCGCTCCCTGAAAAAGCAGGGCATGACCTTCGTGCTCGGGGCAAAGGTCGAGTCACTTGAGAAAAAGGATGGCATGGCCAGTGTTCGGATTACGGTCACTGACAGGACGGAAGAGATCGTCTGCGACAAGGTGCTGGTGGCAGTGGGCAGAAAATCACTCCTGGCAGATCTCGGTCTGGAACAACGGGGCATTGCCGTTGAGGGGGGGCGGATCAAGGTGGACGAGAATTTTGCCACCTCCGCTCCCGGCATTTATGCCATTGGCGATCTGATCCACGGGCCGCTCCTTGCCCACAAGGCCATGATGGAGGGGGAGGTCTTCGCCGAAAGACTGGCGGGGCAGGCGTCGGTGGTTGATTATGACTTTATTCCCGGTATCATTTACACATGGCCGGAGGCGGCATCGGTGGGGAAAACCG
Organism: uncultured delta proteobacterium; assembly: GCA_963780945.1. Lineage (GTDB taxonomy): Bacteria > Desulfobacterota > Desulfuromonadia > Geobacterales > Geobacteraceae > Geotalea. The sequence continues at coordinate 18,707 of CAWAFF010000089.1, forward strand.
AAGAGCAGCTGGCGGCGGAAGATATCCCTTACGCCGCAGGGCGGTTCAACTTCATGGCCAACGGCAGGGCCCGTTGCATGGACGAGACCGAGGGCTTCATCAAAGTGCTGGCCCATAAGGAAACCGGCCGGGTGCTGGGGATCCACATCATCGGCCCACGGGCCTCGGACCTGATTGCCGAGGCGGTAACGGTGATGACCTATGGCGGTACAGCCGAGGACATCGCCTTGACTTTTCACGCCCATCCGACCCTATCGGAGGCAATGAAGGAGGCGGCGCTGGATGTGGAAAAACGGGCCATACATCAATGATTCCCCCTCTCCCCATCCCTCCCCCACGACGGGGGGAGGGAGTGTGCAGGTGCACTCCTGTCCTCTGGCAGAAGTGTGAATAGAAAGCTCCCCCTCCCTTTATGGTAGGGGGGAGGGCGAAGGGCGAAATAGAGTGACAAAATTCCACGGGGATTCCCCCTCTCCCCAGCCCTCCCCCACGACGGGGGGAGGGAGTGTACAGGTGTACTCCTATCCTTGGCAAAAGTGTGAATAAAAAGCTCCCCCTCCCTTTATGGGAGGGGGTTGGGGGGAGGGCGAAAATATGAAATCAAGGACAAAAGTTTCGGGGAGTCACTCTCTCCCAGCCCTCCCATAAAGGAGGGGGTACTATTGTTTGAACTGAGGAGATAATTAATGGCAAAAAATCTGGCAACAAAAATACTCGAAACCCACCTGGTGGAGGGAGAGCTCTCGCCGGGCAAAGAGATCGCCATAAAAATAGATCACACCCTGCTTCAGGATGCCACCGGTACCATGGCCATTCTGGAATTCATGGCCATGGGGGTCGAGCGGGTCAAGGTGGAGCTGGCGGCACAGTACATCGATCACAACCTGCTGCAGACTGACAGCAAGAACGCCGATGACCACGTCTTCCTCTCAACGGCCGCTCAAAAATTCGGCATTCATTTAAGCAAGCCGGGCAACGGGGTTTCCCACCAGGTGCATCTGGAGCACTTCGGCGTGCCGGGCAAGGTGATGCTGGGGGCGGATTCACATACTCCCACTGCTGCCGGTCTGAGCATGCTGGCCATCGGTGCCGGTGGAATGGATGTGGCGCTGGCCATGGCCGGTTACCCGTTCCATCTTTCCTGCCCGAAGATCTTCGGCATCAAGCTCATCGGCCAGCTGCAGCCATGGGTTTCCGGCAAGGATGTCATCCTGGAGATGCTTCGCCGCCACAAGGTAAAGGGGGGCGTCGGCAAGATCATCGAGTACTACGGGCCAGGGGTGGCAACCCTTTCCGCCACGGACCGTGGCACCATCGGCAATATGGGCGCGGAGCTGGGGGCGACCACCTCCATTTTCCCTTCCGACGAGCGGACCCGGGAGTTCCTGGCCTCCCAAGGACGGGGCGATTGCTGGCAACCCTTGAGCGCTGATCCGGATGCAACCTACGATGAATATGACGAGATTGACCTGTCCCAGGTGGAACCACTGATTGCCTGTCCGTCCTCTCCGGATAACGTGGTGCGGGTGAAGGACGTGGAGGGGGTCAAGGTTGACCAGGTGATCGTCGGCAGCTCGGTCAATTCGTCCTTTCGCGACTTGATGACGGTTTGCCGCATTCTGGACGGGCGGAGGGTGGCTCCCCCACATGTCCTTTCATATCAACCCCGGCAGCAGGCAAGTGCTGGAAAACGTGGCCGACAAGGGGGGGCTGATGTCGCTTCTGATGGCAGGCGCCCAGGTTCATCAGCCGGGCTGTCTCGGCTGCATCGGCATGGGGCAGGCACCCGGGACCAACCAGGTTTCCCTGCGCACCTTTCCCCGCAACTTTCCGGGCCGCAGCGGCACCAGTGACGACAAGGTCTATCTTTGTTCCCCGGAAACCGCCGCTGCCGCAGGCCTGTTCGGCGTCATTACCGACCCTCGCAAACTGGGTGAAATGATGCCCTGGCCCAATGTACAGAACCCGGAACGCTATCTGGTCGACGATTCCAGCACCATTTATCCCCTTCCGGAGACCAGCGGCGTCGAAATCGTCACCGGTCCCAATATCGTACCCTTTCCCGATTTTGAACAGTTGCCGGAAGAGTTGCAGGCAGAGGTGGTTATAAAGGTGGCTGATAATATATCCACCGATACCATCATGCCCGCCGGCAACAAGGTGCTGCCGTTGCGCAGCAACATTCCGGCCATCAGCCAGTTCGTTTTCGGCCAGATCGATCCGGAGTTCCCCCAGCGGGCAGCGGCAAAGGGCAACGGTGTGGTGGTGGCAGGAGAAAATTATGGTCAGGGCTCGTCCCGGGAACATGCTGCACTGGCACCACGCTATCTGGGCATCCGCGCCAAACTGGCCAAGAGTTTCGCCAGGATCCACAAGGCCAACCTGATCAATTTCGGAATCCTGCCGCTGATCTTCAAGGATCCGGCCGATTACGACCTGTTGCAAATGGGTGATACGCTACACTTTAGCGGCCTGCGCCGGCTTCTCTCAGCCGGTGCTACGGAGATCCCGGTAAAGGCGGGCGACAGGGTGGTCATGACTCTTCTTCAGGTATCGGAGCGGGAAAGACAAGATCTTTTGGCAGGTGGCACCCTTAATCATGTGAAAGAGCAGATCAAAGAAAAAGTCTAACGCTGGAGGGTTACATGGAGACCAATCTCCGGGAAGTCCTGCCCGACGACGAACTGCTGCATATGTATGAACAGACCGTTCTCTGCCGCGAGTTTGAGGAATCCTGTGCCGAGCAGTACACCAAGGGGCACATTACCGGCTTTCTCCATCTCTACAGCGGCCAGGAAGCAGTGGCGGTCGGTTCGACCAAGGCCCTGCAAAAAGAAGATTACATCCTCTCCGCCTATCGGGAACATGCCCAGGCCATAGTGCGCGGAGCGGAGCCGAGACGGGTGATGGCCGAACTATTCGGCAAAGCTACCGGCTTGTGCAAGGGAAAGGGGGGATCCATGCACCTCTTCGATCCCAACCTCAACTTCATGGGGGGCTATGCCATTGTCGGAGGTCAGTTTCCCATCGCGGTCGGGCTTGCCTTTGCTTCCAAATTTAAAAATGAAGGGCGCATTGCAGCCTGTTACTTCGGTGACGCGGCGGTCAATCAGGGCACCTTCCATGAATCTCTCAACTGGGCGCGGGTCTGGGAGCTGCCGGTGCTCTTTATCTGCGAGAACAATTTTTACGGCATCGGCACCGAGGTCCACCGTTCCTCGGCCTTGCCCGATATTCATCGCCGCACCTGCGGTTACGATGTGCCATCGGAGCGAGTGGACGGCATGGATGCGATAGCCGTCTATCAGTCAGTCAAGCATGCCGCAGAATGGGTCAGGGAACAGAGCCGGCCCTATCTGCTGGAAGCAATGACCTACCGTTTCCGCGGCCACTCCATGGCAGATCCGGGCAAGTATCGCAGTACTGCCGAGCTTGAACTGTGGAAGAGCCGCGACCCGTTGCTCGGTTTGGGCAGACGGTTGGTTAAGGAAGGAATCGCCGACCAGGCAAAGCTCGATGCAATGCGCAGCCAGGCCGTTGCGACGGTGCAGGAGGCCGTCAAGTTCGCCGAAGATTCGCCGTGGCCGGAGGACAGCGAGGTTTACGAGGATATATACGTGTAACTGTGGTCGGTGAAGTCGCTTATTTATTAAACCCCCTCTCCCTTTATGGGAGAGGGTAGGGGAGAGGGGCTCAGCAGTTTTCGCTATTCTCCTTCCCCCCAGCCCCTCCTATATGCCCTGTGGGTACGTAAAGAGAGGGGGCGTAATTGGCAATATATTCAAACGAGGTTCCTATGCCGGAAATGACCTATCGTGACGCCATCAATCTGGCTTTGAAAGAAGAGATGCGCCGTGACCCGCTGGTGGTGACTTGGGGAGAGGATGTGGCTCTCTATGAGGGCTCCTTCAAGGTGACCCGTGGTCTGCTGGCCGAGTTCGGCGAGGAGCGGGTCCGGGATACGCCAATTTCGGAGAACACCATCATCGGTGTCGCCGTTGGTGCGGCCATGGGGGGATTACGGCCCATACCGGAGCTGATGACTGTCAACTTCGCCCTGCTGGCCATGGATCAGATCATCGACCACATGACCAAGGTCCGCTACATGTTCGGCGGTCAGGTCAATCTGCCCATGGTCATCCGTGCCCCGGGAGGGGGAGGCAGCCAGCTGGCGGCGCAGCATTCACAATCGCTGGAAACTTATTTCATGCATGCGCCGGGCATGCATGTGGTGGTGCCTGCCACCCCTGCCGATGCCAAGGGGCTGTTGAAGACCTCCATCCGGGATGATAACCCGGTGATGTTCCTGGAGCACGAGCTGCTCTATAACAGTAAGGGTGAGGTCTCCGACGATCCCGACTTTCTTGTGCCTTTGGGTAAATGTGACATTAAACTGGCCGGCAGCGACGTCACCATCGTCGCCTATTCCCGCATGACTATTCTGGCTCTGGCTGCCGCTGAACAGCTGGCCAGGGAGAATATCAGCTGCGAGGTGGTCGACTTGCGCACCCTGGCTCCGCTGGATGCGGAGACCTTTGTCCAGTCGGTGCAAAAGACCGGCCGGGCTGTGGTGGTTGAAGAGTGCTGGCGAACCTGCGGCCTGGGGGCCGAGATTGCCAGCCGCATTTATGACAGCTGTTTCGACGTTCTGCGTGCGCCGGTACAGCGGGTCTCGGGGCTGGATGTACCAATGCCCTACTCCCGCAAGCTGGAAAAGCTCTGCATCCCCCAGGTTGAGGATATCGTCAAGGCGGTCAAGGAAGTCCTGAGCGCTAAATACTGATCTTTCCGAGGTTATTATGCCCAACAACTTAACCATGCCCAAATTGTCCGATACTATGACGGAAGGACGGCTTATCACCTGGAAGAAATCAGTGGGCGACCAGGTCGAACGGGGAGATATCATTGCCGAGGTGGAAACGGACAAGGCAAACATGGAGCTGGAGTCATTCAGCTCCGGGGTTTTATTGGAACAGCGGGTGAAGCCTGGAGAAATGGTGGCGGTGGGGACAATTATCGGCGTGGTCGGTGCCGCGGGTGAAGAGGCGGGCAAACAGCCGGAAATGGTTCCGGAGCAGCCAACGGCAGAGGCGATCCAGCCGGTGGTGGAAAAAACCCAAGAGACAGCTCAACCTTCCCCTGCTGTGGCAAGAGAGGTTAGCGAGCCCACCCCGGGGCGGCCTGAGGATGAAGATGCTGCAGGACAGAGAAACACTGCCGGCGGCAAGGCTTCTCCTCTGGTGCGCCGTCTGGCCAGGGAGAGAGGAGTCGATCTGTCGAAAATTGCCGGCAGCGGTCCCGAGGGGCGTATCCTGCAAGAGGACCTGGAAAGGTTATCCGGCGAGCAGAAACAGGGTATGGAGACAAGGGAGACCACGGCCAGAGAAACAGAAAAAGCTCCGGTGCAGGCTGGTCAACCTCTGAGCCGGATGCGCAGTGCCATTGCTCGCAAGGTGAGCGAATCCTGGCAGCAGATCCCACACTTCACGGTAACGGTTGTCGTAAACATAGGCGAGGCGGAGAAGGGCTATCGGGAGCTGAAGAGCTCGGGCACCCAGATTTCCCTCAATGATTTTATCATCAAGGCTGCTGCTGTTGCCATCGGCAAATTCCCGCAGATAAACGCCTCTTTTAGCCCTGACGGGCTCATTTTCCATGATCAAGTCAATATCGGGGTGGCGGTAGACGTTGAGGACGGGCTCTTGGTGCCGGTAATCAGCGGCTGTCAGTCCCTGTCGTTAAAAGAAATCGGGAGGCGCAGTCGCGAAGCTGTTGAAAAGGCCCGCAAAGGAACCATTAGCGAGGCCGACATCAGTGGCGGCACCTTCTCTATTTCGAATATGGGAATGTTGGGAGTGGAACAGTTCTCAGCCATCATCTATCCCCCACAGGGTGCGATTCTGGCGGTGGCGGCGGCCTTAAACGAAGCTGTGGTAAAGGAGGGGCAGGTGGTACCGGCTCGCATTATGCGGATGACGTTGTCTGCCGACCACCGCCTCATTGATGGCGCCTATGCGGCAAGGTTCATGATGGAGTTGAAGCACCTTCTTGAAAACCCTTTGCTTTTAGTGGTCTGATTCAAAAGAGGAGCCGATGACGATAAATGATTTGGGGCTTATTGAATTTGCCGCCGCCCATTCAATCCAGGAACGCCTGGCGGCCGAGGTTTTCGCCGGTGAATCCCTGGAGACGCTGCTCCTTATGGAGCATCCGCCGGTCTATACCATCGGCAGCGGCGGTGATGCCGCCAATGTTCTCGACAGCACCATTCAGGTCAGCCGGGTTAACCGGGGGGGAGACGTGACCTACCATGGGCCCGGCCAGCTGGTTGGTTATCCGATCCTGGACCTGTCTCAGCGGGGAAGGGACCTGCAGCGCTATCTGCGTTTTCTCGAAGAACTGCTTATTACCACCATTGCCGGTTTCCAGGTCAAGGCCTTCCCTGTCAGCGGGCGCACCGGGGTCTGGACCGGCAGGGGAAAACTTGCCTCAATAGGCGTTGGTGTCAGGCGCTGGGTAACAATGCATGGCTTTGCCATTAACGTCGTTAACGATCTTGCCCCCTTTTCCCGTATCAATCCCTGCGGCATGGCCAACTGCCCGGTGACTTCATTAAAGATTGAAACCGGAGCCGAGATCACCCTTGAAGAAGTTAAGGCGCAGCTCAGTGCTCATTTTAACCAGGTGAGGGACAGGTTTTTGCCTGTCCAGTGTTGTTGAAGCCCATTTTCCGTTAAATCCAGTTATACGGAGGTTTTATGGCTGTGAACGACCTGAAGCTGCCTGCGGAAAAGCTCCGCTGGGAGTGCGATCCCGACGGTTTTGATTTCAATACTACGGATGAGATTCCAGGCCTTGAGGGAACGGTGGGTCAGGTGCGGGCACTGAAAGCCATAGATTTCGGCCTGGGCATGCAGCAGGATGGATTCAACCTGTTTTTGGCCGGGGAACCGGGCACCGGGCGGAGCACCACCATCAACAACCTGCTCAGCAAACGGGCCAAAACGGAACCGCCACCCAAGGACTGGTGCTATCTGCATAACTTCAAGGGACCGGACTACCCCATCTCGCTTTCCCTGCCGTCCGGCATGGGCAGTGAGTTTGCCAGGGACATGGATGAGTTCCTCGAAGGGATAAAGATCAACATTCCCAAGGCATTGGAAAGCAAGGAGTATGAGACCAACAAGCTGGCCATAATGGAGGAGTACCAGGAAAAGAACAGTGACCTGTTCAGCAAGCTTGAAGAGGATGCCGGTGAAAAGGGTTTTGCCCTGCAGCGAACCGTCTCGGGTCTGGTTATGGTGCCGCAAAAGGAGGGCCGCAGCTACACTCAGGAAGAATACGAGGCCTTATCCAAAGAAGAACGGGACCGGCTGGACGAAACGGGCAAGGAGCTTTCGGAAAAGCTTAACGACGTGCTGAGGCAGGTCAGGGAAAACGAAAAAAACACCAAGGAAGAATTGGCCAAGCTGGACCGGGAACTGGGCGTATTTTCCGTCGGCCACCACCTTGATCCCCTGCGGGAGAAGTACGCGGAGTTTGCCAAGGTGCTGACCTATATCGAGGCGGTACAGGAGGATATTCTGCTTAACCTGGAGGATTTCAAGCCGCAATCTTCGACGCCGCAGATCCCCGGACTCAAGCTTCCCCGCCAGGAGCCATCCTTTGAGCGTTACAAGGTCAACCTCTTTGTTGATAACAAGGGCATCGAAGGGGCGCCGATCATCTTCGAGGCCAATCCCACTTACAACAATCTTTTCGGACGCATTGAGCACGTCATGCAGATGGGGGGTGCCGCCACCACCAACTTCACCCTCATCAAGCCGGGGGCTCTGCACAGGGCCAATGGCGGCTACCTCATCGTCGATGCCCGCGAAGTGCTGATCAACCCCTTTGCCTGGGATGCCCTGAAACGCTGCATCAGGAATGGCGTGATCCGGATCGAGGATGTGCTTGAACAGTACCGGTTTATGACTGTGGTCTCTCTCAAGCCTGAGCCGGTGCCGCTCCAGGCGAAGATCATCATGATCGGTTCCCCCTGGATCTACTATCTTCTTTATCATCTGGAGCCGGACTACCGTAAGTTTTTCAAGGTCAAGGCTGATTTCGACAGCAGAGTGACGCGGACGCCGGAGATCATGAATGACTATGCCTTCTTCGTTTCCGTTCATTGTAAAAACGAAAAATTGCTTCCTTTTGATCGCACCGGCATTGCTGCCTTGCTGGAATACTGCGCCCGCCTGGTTGAGGATCAGGAGAAGCTGTCCTCACAGTTCATGGAGATCTCCGACATGATCCGTGAGGCAGATTATTGGGCACAGAAGGAGAACAGCAACCATGTTACCCGTGAATTCGTCAAGCGAGCCATTGCAGAGAAAAATTTCCGCAACAATCGCATTGAGGAACGGGTTCAGGAATTGATCACCGACGGTATCATCCTTGTTGATACGTCCGGCAGCGAAGTGGGTCAGATCAACGGCCTGTCGGTGATCACCCTCGGCGATTTCGCTTTCGGCAGGCCCTCGCGGGTGACGGCCAGGGTTTACATTGGCCGCAGCGGCATGGTCAACATTGAACGGGAGGTGAAGCTTTCCGGACCTATTCACGACAAGGGGGTGTTGATTCTGACCGGGTACCTGGGGGGGAAATACGCCCATGACAAGCCCATTTCCTTTTCTGCTTCCATATGTTTCGAACAGTCTTACGATGGGGTGGAGGGAGACAGCGCCTCATCCACCGAACTGTATGCACTGCTCTCGGCCCTTTCAGGCGTGCCGCTGAAACAGAATATTGCCGTCACTGGCAGCGTCAATCAGTTGGGCAGGGTGCAGCCCATTGGCGGGGTAAACGACAAGATCGAAGGTTTTTATGCGGTATGTAAAGCCATGGGGCTGACCGGCGAGCAGGGAGTGATCATCCCGAAAAGCAATGAGCGTCACCTGATGCTGAACGATGAGGTTACAGCGGCGGTCAAGGAGGGCAGGTTCCATGTCTGGAGCGTGGAGACCATCGATCAGGGTATTGCAGATCCTTTCCGGCATGCCTGCCGGCGAACGTCTTGCCGACGGTAGCTATGGCGAAGGGACCATCAACCATCTGGTAGATAAGCGGCTACGGGAGATGCTGGAGAAGATGAAGAAGTTTTCTGCGGGCGACAAGGAAGATAAGAAAGCTGAAGCTTGATGATCTTAAAACCATACCCAATGGGATTACCGATAGGGAAAGGGCGAGGCGGAGGCTTCGTCCTTTTTCATGGGCGGAGCGCTGAGCGCTGATTTGCCAGCACGCTGCCAAAGAGCATTGTCAGGCAGGATAACTCGAACCAGAGACGGACCAGCAGTGCTGCCGCCAGCCTTCCCGGGATATGGTCGGTGAACTGGTCCAGGCAACGATCATAAAAATCCAGGACCTCATAAGTCCCTTCACCGGGACCCAGGCCACGGTTGAAATTGCGACGGATGTCCAATGCCAGTGCCAGTTGCCAGGCATTATCACGGGTATAGGAGCCGGTGGCAAGCCACAGCCGGTGTTTCTCCCGCCACGGCAGTGCCTTGATCAGCTGCCGGAAGGAACGGAAGAAGGGGGCGAGCCGCAATTGACTGACGCGGCTCTGGGTGATGTAAATATGGGGAATTTCCAGCAGGAAATCTTCCCGGCCGATGGCGGAGAAATTAAGAATTATGGCGTTGAGGGTCTGGCGGGCCGAGAGCCCTTCGGCTTCGAAACGCCTGGCCGAGGTGGTGATACTGGCTGGAAGTAGAAGCCATTTCCCCTTTTCGGCTATTGCCTCGGCAAGTTTGGTGTCTTCCAGAAAAGGAAGCGATTCCTGGAATGGCCCTGCCTCCATGAAAAACGAACGGCGCAGGAGAAACCCCTGATCTCCGTGTATGCAATGCCTGCGAGAGAAGCGGGCCTTGGCCTCATAATAATAGTAACCGTAGGATGGGGCGGAATTACGTCGAAGAAATCTTAAGGCAAAACGGCCCGCTACCCGTTCATTACTGTTTTTTTCGAGTTCAGCGTCAAGAAAACCAAGGCTTTTGCTCAGGGCATCGGTTTCGGTGAATCGGGAGTCGGCATGGAGGAAAAGGATTGTCTTTCCACAACTGGCAGTTACACCGGTGTTGAGTTGACGACCGCGCCCCCTGTCGCAATGGATGACTGAGACAGGAAATGGCGCTTCCTCAACCAGGGACCAGGTCCTTGTCACGGTGGCATCACTTGACCCTCCATCGCAGATAATCAGCTCGAACAGCACCCCGGACTGACCGGCCAGGGTGCAGAAGAGTCCATCGATTTCGGCTGATTCATTGTAAACAGGCACAATGATGGAGAGCTCGGGTTTTTTGGCAGGGACTTCCATGTTCTATCCTATCGGCAGCGCAACCCGTAAAATTACCTTATTTGCTGTCTTCCGCAGAGCCTCGTACATCCACCCTGTTGTCATAAAAGGTACTTCCTTCTCCCATGTCTGTCAGCCTTTGGGAGGTAAGAGCGTTTACCGACCGTGAACCCGGCGTGTAGGCAAGCCACCAGACTCCTTCCGCAACAACACTCCAGAAGGCACCTTATCGGTAGCGCGCAGGATGAAGGTCACCTCACCCAGGTTCTTCCAGACTACGACCTTTTTTCCGTCCTGCAGTCCCTTTTCCTTTGCATCCAGTGGGTTCATCTGCAGGAACATTTGCCCCTGCCGACGGCGCAGGTCCTCTTGCTCATAAAAGGAGGCGTTGAGGGCAAAAAGATTGGGGGCGGTCATCAGTCGAAAGGGAAAAGGGTCCTGATCGCCGTGTGGGGGGCTGTAACAGGGCAGGGCAGGCTGCTGCCGTGGATTGAGAATCTCAATCTTCCCTGACCTGGTTTGACACCGGAAACTGTCCCTGGCCGGCAGGCAAAGTTGCACGGCGCGACCCGCCGCCAGGGCTTCAGGATCGATACCCTCGCGCATTGCAGTCTGGATGCTGAGCAGATGATCAATGAGCTCATCGGCGCTCTGGCGGAAGAAATCCTCGTCAAAGGCCATTGCCTCGGCAAGGAGGCCGAAGACTTCCCAGTTTGATTTGCTCTGACCAACAGCAGGTATCGCTGCTTGGGCTCGCTGGATGTAATAGGTGCCGTAGCTGCGATAGAGGTCGCTGTGTTCCAGGGACGAGGTGGCGGGAAGGACAATGTCGGCATGGCGGGCTGTATCGGTCATGAACCTCTCGTGGACCACGGTAAAGAGGTCGTCCCGGGCGAGACCCTTCAGCACTGCATTCTGATCGGGGGTAACGGCTGCCGGGTTTGAGTGATAGACATAAAGGCCCATGACCGGCGGGTCGTTGAGGTCGTTCAGCGTATGCCCGAGACGGTTCATGTTTATGATGCGGGTCGGGTGGTCCATGAAATCTTCGCGGGTAACCGCTTGCATGGCAAAGGCAGGTCCGGTGGATGTACCGGGAAAGCACCCTCCCCCTGTCTTGCCGTAACTGCCGGTGAGCGCCGGCAGACAGGCTATTGTGCGGATGGTCATCGCCCCGTTGCCATAACGGGACAGCCCGCTGCCCAGGCGTATATATGGCGCCCGGGCATTGCCGTAGGCCGCTGCCGTTCGCTCGATCATTTCTGTTGTCAGGCCGGTTATCCGGGATGCTTCTGCCGGGGAATAATCGGCAAGGACCTGATCATTAAGCTCCTGAAATCCCTGCACATGATTATTGATGAATTCGTGATCCAGCAGGTTATCCCTTGCCAGAATGTGCATGAGCCCAAGAGCCAGGGCTCCATCGCTGCCGGGGCGTATCAGGATGACCTGGTCGGCTGCAGCTGCAGTTGGGCTTTCATAGGTATTGATGAACCACACCCTGGCCCCCTTTTTTCTGGCTGTTTGTACGCTGCGCAAGAAATGGATGCTTGTTGCCGCCGCATCAATACCCCACAGCAGCACCAGATCGCTTTCTTCGACGGTCTGCGGGGGAGGGGCGACAGTGTCCCCCATGACTGCCTGCCAGCCGGCTTCCTTTGCCGGTGAGCAGATGGTTCTGGCCAGGCGGGAGGCCCCGAGCCTGTGAAAGAAGGGATGGCCGCTGTTGCGCTGGATCAGTCCCATGGTGCCCGCATAGGAGTAAGGAAGAATAGCCTCGGCCCCATATTTGTCGATGATCTCCTGCCATCTCCCTTTGATTTCGGCAATGGCCTCATCCCAACTGATCGGCGTAAAGCTGCCGCTCCCCTTCGCCCCGTTACGCTTGAGCGGGGTCGTAAGGCGTAGCGGAGAATGGACGGTTTTTTCGTAATGAAGCATTTTCGGGCAGAGCATTCCGCGCGTATATGGATGTTCCGGGTCGCCGCTTACCCTGATTGCCCTATCGCCTACAACTTCAACAACAAGGCCGCAGGTGTCGGGGCAGTCGTAGGGGCAGACCGAGCGTTTTGTCAGGTTTTCCATAAAAGGTTCCCCTTGTGAAACAGCAAGTTGTTCCTGGTGATCGGATTTAAAGAGCCATTTTTGAGCTGATCCATGGTGGATGTCAAAATAGATTAAATAAGCCTATTTAATTCTACTTGAATAATTTCATAAGCTGAATTAATGTCACAAATTAGAATCATTTAAAACCATGCGGACCGGAGCTGCCCTATGCGGCTGAAGAATATGAGTTTAAAGACAAAAATGGCGCTGGCAGTCTCGTTGCTGTTTGTCACATACGCAACCATCATGGCTTTTTTTTCTATCAGGTATTATGAACGTGAGTATAAAGAAAGCATGGCACGCCAGCAGTATGATCTGATCTCGTGTTTTGCAGATAACTTGGACGACAAGCTGGGCATTCTCAGCAGGACGCTGACCTCCAACGCGAAAAAAGTGTCATTGCAGGAGCTTCAAAATGCAGATCTAGCCCAAAACTTCCTTGATAATCGCTATACCCTTTCCGAACACTTCAAAAATGGCATTTGCCTGCTCACACCTGAAGGGCGTCTGATCGCTGAAAGTCCTTTCCGGGCGAACCGACGCGGCCGGGATGTTTCTTTCCGCGAATTCTACCGCAAAACTATCGAAACAGGAAAGCCATATATCTCCAGCCCCTATACCTCAACCCATAATCCAGGACAACCGGCGATTATGCTGACTGCACCGGTTTTAGACGGCCGCGGAGAGCTGATCGGCATACTTTGCGGCAGCATTAACGTTCTGGGGCAAAGCGTCTTGCAGGGCATGACACCCCTGACCATTGGTGAAACAGGCTCAATCTACATCAGCGACAGAAAGCGGAACATAATGATTCATGCCGATCCGGCCAAGGTCATGAAACAAGGTCCTCCTCCCGGGGTCAGCGCCATGTTTGATCGGGCCATTGAGGGTTTCCAGGGCAGCGGTGAAGCCCTGGATGCCAAAGGGGAGAGGACTCTTGTGTCTGCCAGGCAGCTGCGGACGGCGGACTGGATCGTTTTGGCCGACTATCCCCTTAGCGAGGCCTATGCCCCGCTGAAAAATATTAAATTATATTTTATCTCCGCTATCGGCATCGGGATGTTGGCATTTCTTCTGCTGGTCTGGCAGCTGATGAAACGCCTGACCCAGCCTTTACTTGAGCTGACCCGACACGTGGAATCTTTGCCGGAAAAAACCGGGGTGCAAAAACTGGTGGATTTGGATTCCTCCGATGAACTTGGCACCCTGGCCAAGGCATTCAACAATATGGTTCTGGAGCTGCAGCTCCGTGAGGAATCTTTGCGCGAGAGCGAACAACTCTACCGGTCCATATTCCAGGACAGCCACGCGGTCATGCTGCTGCTGGACTCTGTGACAGCTGAAATTGTAGATGTGAATACTGCAGCTTGCCTCTTTTATGGTTATTCCCGTGAGGATATGATCAACAGGAAAATAGCGGAAATTAACACCCATAGCTCCAGTGAAATGCATCTGAATTTTGATCATGCGGCGCGAGATGAACAGCACAACTTCAATGTCAGGCATTCAACTGCTAACGGGCGTATCCATGACGTTGAGGTATATTGCGGACCTGTCCGGGTCAAGGGTAAAACTTTGCTCTTGTCCATTGTTCATGACATCACTGCCCGCCGGGAGGCCGAGGAAGCTTTTCGTTCATCCCACAAACTCCTGGAAACGACCCTTGCCAGCCTGAAAGAGGCTGTTTTCATCGTTGATACGGTCAGCACTCTCATTAATGACTGCAACCCCGCTGCCCTCAAAATGTTCGGCTATAACCGGAAAGCCCTCATTGGCCGCAGCACCTCCTGCCTCCATGTAACAGAAGAAAATGGGTTGTGGTTCCATGGCGAGATGTTGAAGGGTTATGAAGGTAAGGGTTTTTTTGAGGCCCATATTCAAATGAGGCGGGCAGATGGTACCACCTTTCAATCTGAACATTTTGTAACTCCGATCCGCGATTCCGAAGGCAAAGTAATGAGCGAGGTGTGGGTTGTCAGGGATATTACAGATCAAAAGCAGGTGGAAGCCGAGTATCGCCGCTTGAATGATCTGTTGGAGCAGCGTGTAATAGAGCGGACTTCGGAACTTGTCGCCTCAAACCAGGAACTGGAGTCATTCTGCTATTCCGTGTCCCATGATCTGCGCAGTCCGTTGCGCGGTATTGATGGCTTTTGTTCCATACTGAAAGAAGAATACGCCGATAAATTGGACGAGGAAGGAAGGGACTACCTGCAACGGATCAGTTCTGCGGCTGTACGCATGGGACAATTAATTGATGATTTGCTCAATTTATCCCGGGTAACCCGTAGTGAACTGGTCTATGACATGGTTGATCTGAGTCAGCTTGTTCTCCTGATCATGAATGATTTTCAGCAACTTGATCCGGGTCGGCGGGTTGAACTGGAGCTTATCGATGGTGCAATGGCTAAGGCAGATCGGCGGTTAATAAGGGTTGTTCTGGAAAATCTGCTAGGCAACGCCTGGAAATTCAGTAAAAACCGACCAGTGACGAAGATTGAATTCGGCATCGGTGAGAGTGATGGCGAGGCTTTTTATTTTATCAGTGATAACGGCGTAGGTTTTGATATGATGTACGCCCCCAAATTGTTCAAACCTTTTCAGCGACTGCATAGTATGACTGAATTCGCAGGGACTGGTATCGGACTTGCTTCGGTACAGCGCATCATAAACCGGCATGGCGGCAGGACGTGGGTTGAGTCTGCAGTGGATAAGGGCACAACCTTTTATTTTACCCTTACCGAATGAGACGTCGTGCTTGGCCACGATCTTATTTTCTGCTATAAGTCTTCCATGGAAAACGGCCGCCGGCATATCCCCTTCCGGGAAATCTTCACCACCTTCTTCTACATAGGCGCAACCGGATTTGGCGGCGGCATGGCCATCGTCTCCCTCATGGAACGGATCTGTGTCCATCGTAAACGCTGGCTTGGCCTTGACGAGTTCATGCATGGCCTGGCCTTCGGCCAGATCCTTGGTCCTTTTTCCCTGAACACTGCCATCTTTATCGGCTATTACCTGCGCGGCATTATCGGTGGCATCATTGCCGGCGTCGGCTTTATCTCCCCTTCATTTTGCCTTATCTCGCTCCTTTCCTGGCTCTATTTCAAATTCCACGAGTTGCCCCAGTTGCAATCCGCCCTCAAAGGGACCAATCCAGTGGTAATTGCCCTCATTATCGTAGCTGCAATCGGCATGATGCGCAGCAAGGTGAAAGGATTCAATGACTGGGGAATGGTGGCCATATCGTTTGCGGCGGTTGCCTTTTTCAAAGTCAATGCCTTGATCGTGCTTGTTCTTGCCGGGATATGGGCAGTGGGACGTGGCTATTACATGAGGGAACACCGTTGATGGCGGCTATGTTCAACCTTGCCTGGGTATTCCTTAAGATAGGCTTTATTTTTTTCGGTGGCGGTTACGTGCTCATACCTCTCCTGCACCGGATTATGGTGGAGCAGTACCACTGGCTTAGCCTGAGGGAGTTCCTTGATGGTGTCGCGCTGTCCCAGCTCACCCCCGGGCCGTTGGCGATGTTGGCAACCTTCACCGGTTTCAGAGCCGGTGGATTTCTGGGGGGCCTGATTGCCACTGTCTTTATCTTTTTGCCCGGCACCGTTTTGATGCTGTTCTTTGCCAGCCGCTATGAAAAACTACGCAACGTGGAGCTGATCAAAAATGCCCTGGATGGGCTGATACCTGCTGTTATAGGTCTTGTAGCTTCAGCCGCTTACAATCTCGGTACCACTTCGCTCGTGGCCCCCCGCGACTTTTTCATGCTGGTTGCCGGACTCATCATCCTGCAGTTCACCAAGGCAAGCCCGATGCTGGTGATCCTCGGCTCAGGGGCGGTTGGGTATCTGATGCACTTTTCCTGATTCAGCAATACGGTCAGCTCAACCCTTTATCACTTTCATCCTCCGGCCATCTTTGCATGCAGTACACACAATCCACCGTGCCGTGGGGGATTGTATCGCGGAGTTGTTCTTCCTGGTATCTGGCCGGACATCTCTTGGGGAGAGGATAACGGTGGACAGTGTTGTCTTTGATGAAATATAACATCCTCGTCTCCTTGGTCGAAAGATTCGAACACCGGTTATCAGTCGCAACGTTATTTCTTAAATAGTGGCATGAGGGGGGTGCAAAGGCCCTTCATGGGCCTCCTGGCAACTGACGCAATATATTGCATAGGGAACCACCTTCATTCTTTCCACATCTATTTCCTCGCCGCAATCTTCACAGATGCCGTAGGTTCCCTCCCCCAGTTTGCGCTCTGCTTCATGGAGATTGGTTAATTCTGTCTTTCTTATGTCTGCCACTGCAAGTCCGGTATCTTCTATTACATCCAGAAGGCTCTGTTCCCCGTCATCCAATGGGTTTTCAAACTGGGAGTTGACCTGCGCGCCCATATTTTCGAACAGTTCAACCCTTAGCTCATTCCAAAGCCGGCGCTTGTTCTCCATCAGGATATCTTTCAGATGTTGGTCGCGGTCAGCCATGGGAACCTCGCAAGATTACGTTGAAAGATTAGGTTATTTAAACTTTACCATGGATGGAAAAAAAGAAAATCAGGGGCTTTGGTTGAAATCCAGGACGCGGACCTGTAACCCGGTGCCAGGAGATGAGATATAAACGAAAAGAAGATCCACCTGGTCTGCCTGGTACGGCATAAGGCGGAAATCGTGGTTGAAAGACCGGCTGAAGGTTCTTACCTTGCTGCCTTCGGCAATTCCCAATTGCCTGATAAGGTTGGCGGCCTTCCCCCTGGCGCTGCCGCCGTTGTTTTCATCCGGGGTGAAAAAAGCAGGTAGCTTCCCTGCAACGGGATAATCAGCAAGGCAAAAATCATAGCAAAGGGCTTCACCCAACCTTTGTTGTCGGTTAGTGGGCAGAAAATCCCTGCCGAACTGCCATAATGCTTCAAAGACCCCCCCTTGGGAGAGATGCAGGGCAAAGTTCTGTTTTCTGCCAGAAATGTGCAGCAGCGTCAAAAACTCCGGCAAGGGGTGAAGCTTCTGCAAGCACTTTCATGGCGGTACCGAACTTACTGCTATTGTAAAACAGATCCACCAGTCGGGAAACCAGCTCGATGTGGCAGATCTCGTCATAGGCCAGCCAAGGGGTCGCCAGTATCTTGTACGGTGGAGTGGCAGAGTACGCATATCCTTTGCTGTCGGCGATCTTTCGCATGGCTGAACCCTTCAGCACCTTGAGCGGCTCCACCTGGATGTGGTGAGGACTCACCTCGAACAGACTCTGCAGGGAATCCAGAAACCCTTCCGCATTTTCATCGGGAAGCCCGGCAACCAGATCAAGATGGATGGTGATGCAGGTCTCATCTCGAAGTCTGGCCACGTTTGAGAACAATTTGTTCAGGTCCGACTTTCTCCCCACCTGCTCCAGTGTATTTTCATCTTTTGACTGGACACCAATTTCAAAGCGAAAGGTGTCCCTGGGTACTTTAGCCAATATCTCCAGGTTTGCATCATTGAGAAGATCAGCGGCAATTTCGAAGTGAAACCGGCTCTGCCGGTTGTGGCAAAGAATGAACTCCCAGATCTCGTTGGCCCGGGCTGCATCATAATTAAAGGTTCGGTCCACGAGCTTGATGGTCTGTACTCCATTCTCCATCAGGATCCGCAGATCGTTCATAATTCTTTCCATGGAGAAAAGTACGCACTCCCTGCTCCAGTGAAGACATGCAGAAGGCGCACGAGAAGGGGCAACCACGGGAGGTTTCGTAATATACGAGCGGCTTGTTCAGATCCACCAGTCCGGCTGAGAAAGGGGAGGGGACAGTATCCAGCAGGGCGATGGGCTCGCGTCCCGGAGAAGCAATGATTTCCTCTCCCTGGCGAAAGGTAATGCCTGGAATGTGGTCAAAGGTTGGAGTAGCTGGAAAGTTGAACTGCATTGCTTCCAGCAGCTCACGGCAGGTTGTTTCCCCTTCTCCCCTGATGATGCAGTCCACCGCAGGGTTGCGATCGAGAAGTTCGAAAGCACCGTAGGATGCCTCGGGACCCCCCATGACCACATAAATGCCAGGGCAAATCAGCTTCATATCTGCTGCCAGCTTGAGGGTCTGCTCTATATTCCAGATGTAGCAGGAGAACAAAACCACATCGGCCTTTTCCGCCACCAGTTGCTGTAATATCCCGTCAGCCGGCTCATTAATGGTAAATTCACGGATACTGGTGTGGATCCCCTGGATGCTGCTGGCGGCAGCCAGATAGGGGAGGGCCAGGGAGGCATGGACATATTTCGCGTGGAGGGTTGTAAACAGAACTTTCATGGGCGGAATTGTAGCCGATGCATGTTTCAATGGCCAGCAAAACTTGGGCGGCCATTTCTCACGGTTGCCGGTTTTACCGTAATTATGTTATGGTGCCAGGTTCTTAAAACAGAAGAGGTAGAGCAATGAGAAAAAACAAAAACTTGCCAAAGATGCTATATGCAGACGCAAAGGGCAATATCTTCGACCATCCATATCTGACCATGGCCGGTATGAGCGGCACGGAAGCCGTTCTACCGGAAGAGGTTGAGCTGATCCCCCTTCCTGCGGACAGCCGATTGTTTACTATCCCCAATACCCCACCCATCGCCTGGGACAGCCGCCAGGGACGGTTTTTAACCGTGGACACAGTCCGGGAAGGGAAACGCAGTCTGCCGGTGCAGGCTGTTTCCGCCTTCATGGCTCCTGGCTATGTACGAACGCTGCTGCCCGCCTGCGACTATAGCCGGAAAAAAATACATCTGCCCCTTTGGTCCTATACCGCCGTTGGCTGGGACGAGGAACACGAGCGGTTCGTGGTTGCTGCGAGCCGGGTGGACACCAATGACAACTGGAACCCCTGCAATTACGATGACCGAAAGCTCGATCCCCTGGTGCGGAAGCTGCTGCGGGATATGCCGGATAACCGCCTTTTGGAGCAACTGGCTCGCTGTGCCGTCGATTACCACTGTTTTGCCGCCAAGAATCTCTTTTTCCGCCGCTGGGAAGCGCCGCTCCCCACATCCCCCGTCTGCAACTCACGCTGTCTTGGTTGCATCAGCCTGCAGCCTTCAGATTGCTGTCCCTCCAACCACGAGCGCATTTCCTTCGTCCCAACCCCAGAGGAAATCGTCCAGCTGGCGCTGCCTCATCTGAATGAAGCGCCGGAACCCATTGTCTCTTATGGTCAGGGATGTGAAGGGGACCCGATCATGCAGGCGGACACCGTTGCTGAAGCCACCCGCAGACTTAAAGCAGCCACAAGCAGAGGTACTGTCAACTTCAACTCCAACGGCTCATTTCCCGATCGGGTTCAACTGCTCTGCGATGCCGGCATGGATTCCATGCGCTTTTCCATGAATTCTGTGCAGGAAGAGTTCTACAATCGCTACTATCGCCCGGTTGGTTATAAATTCGGCGACGTGGTCGATTCGGTAAAGGGGGCCAAGGAACGTGGCCTCTTTACCATGATCAACTACCTTGTTTCGCCGGGGCTGACGGATAGCGAGGCAGAGGTTGAAGCATTGTTGGAATTCATTGGCAAGACTGGAGTGGATATGCTGCAGATGCGGAATCTTTCCATTGATCCGGATTTCTACAATCAGCGGATGCAGATTACGGGCAGGGGAATTGGTATGTATCAGTTGCTGGAGCGGATAAAGAGGGAATACCCAAGGATCCAGTACGGTTATTTCAACAGGACCAGGGAAAATTTTTATCCGCAAGGTTTGGAAACAAGTTGGCCGATTATTGGCTGAACTCAGGCCGGAAAGGGGCTAGTCGCGCTTGTGGCAGTCGCTGCAGTGTTTGACCGGTCCTACCTCAAGCTTTTTATGGCAACCAATACACAACTTGTGGGCCGAATCATGATCGAGTTCGATGAAGCGCGGCGGGCCTTCGTGACAATCGCCGCAGGTAAAATTTCTGCGATGACTGACATGGTCGAAGCTGACGTCGCCGTTGTAAGCCTTGAAGGTGTAGGCTGCTTCGGCTATTACAGAGCAGGAGAGCATTACCAGGAAAAAAGATAGAACCTTCGTCATAATAAGTCCGCCATTGGAAATTCGTTCACAATCGCTTGTTTATAGTTAAATGCCATGCTGTTGTCAACCACAAGTTCCCTGTGAAAATCCAATCCTTGCTTATCCTTCAGGCTTAATTAATCCCACCATCCCCATGCATGTTTTATGGCGTCCATAGTTGACCTTAAATGGTTAAAAGACGGGTTTCAAGATGTTGTTAATCACGATATTTAAATAAAACTGCATTCAAGAAACTGGTTTTTATTTCATAACATAATAACAATCACCTTGTTGGAAAAGAGCAAAAAAATACAGGATAAAAGGGCACTAATCTTGCACTAACATTTCGGAGTTTTAATGCTTGCTATTCTAATGTCGCTTCAAGGGCTCTTATTTATGGCTCTTTTTACAATTACGAGAACAAATCCAAGCACTGTCATGAAGGAAGAAAAGGAGGAGTTATGGAAAATGATTTAAGAAATAACGCGCCGACTGGGCGTGGTAGAGGGAGGGGGCTGCTCGCGAATAGAGCGGACATGTCAGGCTGTCCTTAGTTGGGGACATTAGCAGTATGTCTCCTTACGTGTTCGGCTTTTTGGCAGCTCTGACCAGCCAGCGTCAGGCGTTCCCGACCAAGAGCTCATCGTGCCTCACGAGTTCTTGCCACGGCACTGCATACGCTCGGTGCCACGATGAGCACTTGCCCTCAATGGAACGCAGGCAACGTTGGTAAATGTCAATGGGACGATGCAGCGGTAATTACCGCCGCTCCAGGGAGTACCTTCGAAGTTGACTATATATATCACCGACATTACCAATGCCACCTAATGTGCCATGGGCTCCTGCAGATCTCGGTGCCAACTGGATGGACGGTTGCTGCTGGTACGGCCAATAGTCCAGGATTGACGGATGGAATACCGTATGGGATCTGCGGACGGAGTAAATTGTAACGGTGACGGCCACTGTTGCCACAGGGTTCCCTACGACTCTGCTACTGTTGCCTATTCGGCAACTACAATGCCGGAACATCGTGGTGATACTGGCACAGCTGGATACGGCGTTCGAGGAGGCCTGCGATAACGGAATCCTGGGACCGCAGACCTTGACGTGTAGCCGACAGAATGGGGGCTGACGCAAGGATAACTGTGCCGGCAGGACACAGCTGCAGGTACTTATACGGTATGGATCGCCGGTATCGGTCATGACGCTGGGACAAGGCCCATGTCAAGCAGGCAATACAGGTTACCGTTCAGGCGGCGGCTAAGCTGAACCAGACAATTACCTTCGGCGCGCTTGCGGCCAAGACCTATGGTGATGCACCCTTTGCTCTTAGCGCAACGGCAAGCAGCGGCCTGGCGGTCACATACACAAGCAGCAACCCTGCCGTTGCTACTGTCAGCGGCAGCACCGTTACCATCGTCGGTGCAGGATCAACCAACATTACGGCCAGCCAGGTTGGTAATGCCACCTACAATCCGGCGCCAGACGTAGTACAGCCGTTAACGGTTAATC
Organism: uncultured delta proteobacterium; assembly: GCA_963780945.1. Taxonomy (GTDB): domain Bacteria; phylum Desulfobacterota; class Desulfuromonadia; order Geobacterales; family Geobacteraceae; genus Geotalea. Next base: position 40,677 of record CAWAFF010000089.1, read on the forward strand.
AGGCGACCCAAACCATTACCTTCGGTGCGCTTCCCGCCAAGACCTATGGCGATGCACCATTTGCCCTTAGCGCCACGGCAAGCAGCGGCTTAGCCGTTTCATACACAAGCAGCAACCCCGCCGTTGCAACCGTCAGCGGCAGCACCGTCACCATCGTAGGTGTAGGCTCAACCACGATCACCGCCAGCCAGGCTGGCAATACCAACTACAGCGCAGCAACCGCCGTACCGCAGACTCTGGCGGTCAACCAGGCGAGCCAGACCATCACTTTCGGCGCCCTCGCAGCCAAAACCTTTGGCGATGCACCATTCACCCTTAGCGCCACGGCAAGCAGCGGCTTAGCCGTATCATACACAAGCAGCAACCCCGCCGTTGCCACCGTCAGCGGCAGCACCGTTACCATCGTCGGTGCAGGCTCAACCACCATCACTGCCAACCAGGCCGGTAATACCAACTACAGTGCAGCAACGGCCGTACCGCAGAACCTAGTAGTCAACCAGGCGAGCCAGACCATCACCTTTGGTGCGCTTGCAGCCAAAAACGTAGGCGATGCGCCATTTACCCTTAGCGCCACGGCAAGCAGCGGCTTAGCCGTATCATACACAAGCAGCAACCCCGGCGTTGCCACCGTCAGCGGCAACACCGTCACCATCGTCGGTGCCGGCTCAACCACCATCACCGCCAGCCAGGCTGGCAATACCAATTACAATGCAGCAACCGACGTACCGCAGACTCTGGCGGTCAACAAGGTGAGCCAGACCATCACCTTTGGTCCACTTGCAGGCAAAAACGTTGGCGATGCGCCATTTACCCTTAGCGCCACGGCAAGCAGCGGCCTGACGGTCTCTTACACCAGCAGCAACCCTGCTGTTGCCACCGTCAGCGGCAACACCGTCACCATCGTCGGGGCAGGCTCAACCACCATCACCGCCAGCCAGGCTGGTGATGCAACCTACAGCGCAGCTACACCTGTACCGCAGAACTTGACCGTCACCCGGCTAGTCAGACGATCACCTTCGGCGCGCTGGCAGCCAAGACCTATGGCGGTGCACCATTTGCCCTTAGCGCCACGGCAACCAGCGGTCTGCAGGTTACATACACAAGCAGCAATCCTGCTGTTGCCACCGTCAGCGGCAGCACCGTCACCATCGTCGGTGCAGGCTCAACCACCATCACTGCCAACCAGGCTGGTGACGCCACCTACAGCGCAGCAGCTGCAGTACCCCAGACCTTGACGGTCAACCAAGCGACACTTACCGTCATGGCCAGCAACGCCAATAAGGTTTATGGCGCTGCCATTCCTTCACTAAGCGTAACCTATGCTGGTTTCGTTGCCGGTGACTCCGCCGCCAGCCTGACCACCCAGCCGACGGCAACAACAGCAGCAACAGCTTCCAGTCCAGTTGGCGCCTATGCTATCACCGCCGCCGGGGGTGCAAGCAGCAACTACACCTTCAACTATACTGCTGGAACACTTACAGTTACCAAAGCGATGTTGACTATATCAGCCGATAATAAATCCAAGACCCAGGGAACAGTCAACCCCGCGCTCACCGTTTCTTACAGCGGTTTCGTCCTTGGCGAGACTTCTGCCAACCTGACAGCGCAGCCTACTGCCACCACTACAGCAGTCACTGCCAGCCCGGTTGGAACTTACCCCATCACTGCAAGTGGTGCGGCCAGCAACAACTATGACTTCACTTATGTGGCAGGTACCCTTACCGTCACAGAAGTCGCCATGTTGGACCAGACCATCACTTTCAATGCTCTTACTGCCAGAACCTATGGCAATGCAGACTTTGCTGCTGGTGCTACTGCCAGTTCCGGTCTGCCGGTTAGCTACACCAGTTCAAATCCTGCCGTTGCAACCATCGTCGGCGGGCTTGTACATATCGTTGGTGCAGGAACCACGACCATTACTGCCAGTCAGGCAGGTAATGGCACCTATAATCCTGCTCCGAACGTGCCACAGTCACTTACTGTTAACCAGGCAAGCTTGACTGTAACCGCAGCAGCAAAAAGCAAAACATACGGTGCTGCAGATCCTGCTTTAACCTACACCACCGCTGGCCTTGTGGGCAGTGATACAACAAGTGGTAGCCTGACCAGAGCAGCAGGCGAAAACGTCGGCACCTATGCCATCAACCGGGGCACAGTAGCCGCAAGTACTAACTACAACGTCACCTATGTCAGTGCTAACCTGACAATCAACACTGCAGCATTGACCATCACTGCAGCAGCAAAGAACAAAACATACGGCGCAGTTGATCCTGCTCTAACCTACACGGCTACCGGCTTTGTCAATGGCGATACCTCAGCCATCATGACAGGCAGCCTGAGCAGGGCCGCAGGCGAAAACGTCGGCAACTATGCCATCAGCCAAGGTACGTTACCGCCGGAAGCAACTACACCGCTAACCTATGCAGGTGCAAACCTGACCATCAATGCTGCACCGCTGACCATCACCGCAGCAGCAAACAGCAAGACCTACGGCGCAGTTGATCCTGCTCTTACCTACACGGCTACCGGCTTTGTCAATGGCGATACCTCAGCCATCATGACAGGCAGCCTGACCAGGGCCGCCGGTGAGAACGTCGGCAACTATGCCATCAACCAGGGCGACGTTGCCGCCACAAGCAACTACACCGCAACCTATGCAGGTGCAGACCTGACCATCAATGCTGCACCGCTGACCATCACCGCAGCAGCAAACAGCAAGACCTACGGCGCAGTTGATCCTGCTCTTACCTACACGGCTACCGGCTTTGTCAATGGCGATACCTCAGCCATCATGACAGGCAGCCTGACCAGGGCCGCCGGTGAGAACGTCGGCAACTATGCCATCAGCCAGGGCAACTTCCGCCGGTAGCAACTACACCGCAAGCTACACTGGTGCAAACCTGGACATTACTGCTGTTACTCTGACTGTAACTGCCGATAACCAGAGCCGCGCTGTCGGTTCACCAGATCCGATCTTCACGGCATCATATTCCGGCTTTGTTGGTGGTGATACTCAAGCTGTCGTTAGCGGTGCTCCTACCTTCAGTACAACCGCAACCGTAGCAAGCCCTGCCGGAACCTATCCGATCACTCCAGCCCTGGGAACTCTGGCAGCTACAAACTATAATTTTGCTTTCGTCAACGGCACCCTTACTGTCACAGCAGCATCTGGTCCTTACACTCTGACAGTAAATCTGACTGGTACAGGCAATGGTACCGTCAACAGTAACCCTTCCGGCATCGCCTGCGACGGTTCAACCGGCTGCAGCAACGATTTTGCCAGCGGCACTCCCGTTACTCTGACAGCAACAACTTCCAACTCTACTTTTGCTGGATGGAGCGGTGCATGTACAGGAACTGGCCCCTGCGTTGTTACAATGGATGCAGCCAAGAATGTTACAGCCATCTTCAACATGATTCCGATGGCAAGAATAGGTGTAACTGACTACCCCGGTTTCTGGGATGCATACACCGCAGCTCTTAACGGTGCTGTAATTCAGGTTAGAGACATTACCGTCACTGGCGGCGCATTTAACCTCCCAAAATCGGTAACATTCGACGGTGGTCGTGATGGCTCTTGGATTAAGAACACAGTTACTCCAGTGACTGGCCCGGTAACTCTTGAGCAGGGTACAGTGATTGTGGATGGTATGAGCATCCAGTAACCAGGCAGCCATTCTTGAACGTTTATGCAAGAGGTTTAAAGATGCATGGACAAACAGCAGTAAAGTTATCTAACATGGGGCAGCACCGCACGGTGCTGCCCACCACCATCCTCGGCAAAGTGACAAAGGTTGGTTACTACCGGGACACATTACCGCTTTTTATTATCACCATCAGGAAGGAAGATGCTGCATCTCTTCCCTATAAAACGGGGGAAAGGGTTTCGCTTCCACTTGTGATTAACGGGAAACATTATAGTGCTGGTTTGCGTGCAACAGCTAATTCAAACACTGTAATGATTTGCTCGGACCTAACAGACTCAAATCTAAGTACTGTGAGACTGGTGGATTTACTGTTCGGCCAGGGATGGACCAACAGAGACGCCAAAATCATGCTAACTGTAAAGAATGAAATCATTTATTTCTTTGAAATGAATCAAGCTTAGACCAAGAAGTCTTGGTTCAAAAAACAAAAGGCAAGAGTGCTGACCCAACCTGGGGTCATTTCTCTTGCCTTCTTTTTTGAACACCTGCTATTTCCGGGGGGTGTTAGTAGTCGATCTCGAATGATCCAAATTCCCCGGAATAGGGCTCACTTTTCGCGGTGACACCAGTTACGCTTGCTCCATTGGGCCCGTGGTGGCACCACTCGATTAATTCCTCAACATTGCGTTCTTCTCCCTCAAAACATCCTTGGACCGAACCATCCGGAAGGTTTTTAACCCAGCCACTGACATTCAGTCTGCTGGCTGTCTGCAAGGTGTGATACCGGAAGCTTACTCCCTGAACTTGGCCTGTTATCGTTACTAAGGTTCGAGTCTTCACTGTCATCCCTCCAGCATTGCTAAAAATTGGTCTTCGGTCAGGACGGTTACTCCCAGTGTCCGGGCTTTCTCCAGTTTACTTCCCGCCTCAGCTCCAGCCACTACAAAGCTGGTTTTTTTTGAAACAGAGCCAGCCGCGTGCCCCCCTTCGTTTTCGACCATCCTCTTGGCATCGTCCCTGCTGAAACGGGTCAGGGCACCGGTGAAGACGAAAGTTTTGCCGGAAAACCTCCCCCCGAGCCGTTTTTCTTCCACTGTCGGCTTTACCCCGGCGGCAAACATGCGCTGAATTACTTCCATATTATTGCTGTTATGGAAAAAGGTTCGGATGCTTTCAGCCACCTGGGGGCCGACTTCACGCACCGACAGCAGTTCTTCTTCGCTGGCATGAGCCAGATGTTCAATACTGCCGAAAGCGTCGGCCAGCAGTTTTGCCGTGTGCTCGCCAACGTTGCGTATGCCCAGGGCAAAGACGAAACGTGAAAGCTCTCGTTCCTTGCTTTCCTGAATGGCGTTAAGCAAATTATCCGCAAGCTTGTCACCCATACGCTCAAAGAGCATAAAGTCTTCTTTTCTTAGATAATAGAGATCGGCAACATTTTTAACCAAACCGAGTCGAAGCAGCTGTTCAATATATTTGTCACCCATGCCCTCAATATCCATGGCGTGTCGGGATGCAAAATGAATGATGGATTCCCTGATCTGCGCCGGGCAGATGAGCCCAAGGCAGCGGACTGCCACTTCTCCGGGGATCCTGACGATTTCCGAACCGCATTCAGGGCAGGTAGTCGGCACAGAGAGAAGCTGCGAACCTTCCAGCCGTTTTTCAGTCAAGACTTTGACCACCGCCGGGATTACGTCGCCGGCCCGCTCCACCAGAACCGTATCACCCTTACGGATATCCTTTTTCTCCATCTCTTCCCAATTGTGCAAGGTTGCCCGCGAGACCATCACCCCCGAGACCTCCACCGGCCGTAGATGAGCTACCGGCGTAATAACCCCGGTACGGCCGACTTGGGGGACAATGTCTTCGACAATGGTTATCGCCTGCCGTGGTGGAAATTTCCAGGCAATGGCCCAGCGGGGGGAGCGGCTTTTTTCTCCCAGATCCCGCTGCAGCTCGTAGGAATCAACTTTGACTACTACGCCGTCGATTTCATAGGGCAAAGATTCCCGCATCTCGGCCATTTCCAGATAATAAGCAAGCACTCCATCCATGCCCGCTACTTTTTTCGTAAGTGGATTGACCGGCAGTCCCCAGCCAGGGAGGGTCCTGAGCAGCTCAGTTTGGGACCTGAATTCATGACCCTCAACGGCACCTGTCGCATAACAGAAAATGGCAAGCGGCCTTTTAGCCGTTATCCTTGGATCCAGCTGTCGCAGAGATCCGGCGGCGGCATTTCGGGGGTTGGCAAATGCAGGTAGTCCCGCCTCCTCACGTTCGGCATTTAGCTTCTGAAAAGGGGCCAGTCCCAGGTATACTTCCCCTCTTACTTCCAGAAGCCTCGGCGCAGTGGTGCCGTGGAGGCGAAGGGGAATTGACTTGATCGTCTTCAGATTCTGGGTCACATTCTCCCCCACATAGCCGTCACCGCGGGTAGAGCCGATCATTAGCGAACCCTCCTCATAAACAAGCTCCACTGCCAGCCCGTCCATCTTCGGTTCACAGACATACTCAACTTCCCCGCCTTGAGCCAAGCCGAGGAAGCGTTTGATCCGGTCGTCAAAATCGCGCATCTCCCCTTCGTTGAAGGCATTGCCAAGGGATAGCATCGGCAGGCGGTGGGTCACCTGGGAAAATTTATCAAGTGGTGCAGCCCCGACCCGCTGAGTCGGCGAGTCCGCAGTAATCAGATCCGGGAATCCTTTTCCAGTTGCTGCAGTTCGCCCAGGAGCAGATCGTACTCAACATCGGTTATTTCAGGCGTATCTTCCACATAGTAAAGATAGTTGTGGTGGTTGATCAGCTGGTGCAGTTCCTTTATGCGAAGCTGGGCAGTTGTCTTATCCATGGGGTCCTCGGTAGGCATAGCGAATATGGTGTTTATAGCACAGCGAGGCAGGGTTGGCAATTGCGGGAAATACGGACAAGAGCTGCAATCCCAATGTACTGCTGGCAAACAGAGACTGGGGCACGACGACCATAAATAATCAGGAAACGCAAGCCTGAGGCCATTTCATAGGCTTGCGGCCAATTGCTCTCTTGGCACAGATATCGCCCCCTTGATTTAAAAATGCGCCTCTGTTATCACTCAGCCGGGAACTGCCCGGCTGTTTTGTGTCTGGGATTCGCTTCGGAGAAGTTTTCAATGCTCGACCTATCCAACCCTTAATCCCGAACAACTGGCCGCGGTGAAGCATACGGAAGGGGCTCTCCTGGTCCTGGCCGGGGCCGGCTCCGGCAAAACCGGCGTCATCACCTACCGGATCGCCCACCTGATCCTGGACAAGAAGGTGCCGCCCGACCGTATCCTGGCCGTCACCTTCACCAACAAGGCCTCCAAGGAGATGAAGGAGCGGGTGGAGCATATCGTCGGGCGCAAGCACTGCAAGGGGATCGTGCTCTCCACCTTTCACTCGCTCGGCGTCCGGGTGCTGAAAAGGGACATCGAGCGGCTGGGATACAAGAAGAACTTCTCCATCTATTCGACGGCGGACCAGGTGGGCCTCGTGCGGCAGATCGTTCGCGAGGTGAATACCGACAAAAAGAAGTACGACGCGGAGAGCATCATCTGGCGCATCTCGGCCGCCAAGAACAAGCTGATCCCGCCGTCGCAATTCGTCGCCAGCCCGAGCGACGACATCGACATGATGGCGGCGCTGGTTTATCCGCGCTACCAGTCGGCGCTCAAGGCGTTCAACGCCATCGACTTCGACGACATCATCATGCTGACGGCGGAGCTGCTGCAGCACCACCCGCAGGTGCTCAAGCACTGGCAGGAGCGCTTCGGCTACATCATGGTGGACGAGTACCAGGACACCAACTCCTCCCAGTACCTGCTGGTGAACCTGCTGGCCGCCGGCTGCGGCAACCTCTGCGTGGTCGGGGACGACGACCAGTCCATCTACGGCTGGCGCGGCGCGGACGTCGGCAACATCCTCGACTTCGAGAAGGACTTCAACGGATGCCGGGCGATCAAGCTGGAGCAGAACTACCGCTCCACCGGGAATATCCTGGAGGCCGCCAACAGCGTGATCGGCAACAACAAGGTGCGGAAGGAAAGACGCTCTGGACCGCCTCCGGCAAGGGCCCGCCGATCGACCTGATACGTGGTGCAGGACGACGAGGAGGAGGCGACCTCGGTGGTGGAGCGGATCCAGGTGGAGCGCTTGGCCCACAACCTTCCCCTACAGCGATTTCGCCATTCTCTACCGCACCAACGCCCAGAGCCGGGCCTTCGAGGAGCAGCTCCGCTTCGAGGACATCCCCTACGTACTGATCGGCGGCACGCAGTTCTACGAGCGCAAGGAGGTCAAGGATGCGCATCGCTTATCTGAGGGTGATCGGCAACCCGCTCGATGAAGTGGCTCTGCTGCGCATCGTCAACTTCCCCAAGCGCGGCATCGGCGACAGCACCGTGATCCGGATCAACCAGTGGTCCCTGGAGATGAGCTGCCCCCTGCTTCGAGGCTTTCGGGCGAGTCGCCGAAATCGAGGGGATCGCCGAGGCTACCAAAGAAAAAGTGCTCGATTTCCACCGGCTGTTGACGGAAGAGATCGCGGTTTTTGGCGGTGAAGGAGGGCTGGCGGAAAAGGGAAAGAGGCTTTTCAAGAGGCTCGGGTCGGAGGACGAGATCTTCCGGACCATCGACGACCCAAGGCTGCCAGGAGAAAGGTGGAGAACATAGAGCAGATCATCAACTCCATGGCCGCCTACGAGGAGCGGGTGCCGCAAGCCAAGCCTGGCGGGTTTTCTGGAAAAGGTGTCACTCATGGACGAGGACCGCTTCTCCGGCAAGGACAAGAAGGATCACGGCAGGGATGCGGTGACGCTGATGTCGCTGCATTCCAGCAAGGGGCTGGAGTTTCCCTTCGTCTTTCTGGTGGGGATGGAGGACGAGATCCTGCCGCACAAGAGGGCGATCTACGAGGACTTCACCGTGGACGAGGAGCGGCGTCTTTGCTACGTGGGCATCACCCGGGCCAGGCAGCAACTGGTCGATGACCCGCACTCTTCAGCGAAGAAGTACGGCAAGCTGCAGGAGCGGATACCGTCGCGCTTTCTGGAGGAGATACCCGGTACATCTTGTCAACGTGCAGCAAAGCGGAGCGCAGTCAAGGTCCTGACCGAGGAAGAGGCGGATAAGATGCGCGGACAGCTTTTTCGCCAAGATGAAGGCGATGATGGAATGAGGCCCTTTGCAGACGGTTGAGAAAAGCGCTTGCCTGAATTCTGAAAGCTGCTGGTAATTCCCTCCCCCCATGTTACCTTTTAAATATTGGAGAAACATCCGGAAAAAGGAGGAATTATGAACGTCTTTGATTTCGCCATGAAAATGGAGCTGGATGGAAAGGCTTTTTACGAAAGGATGTCCTCTGAGAGCTCAAACAGGGGACTGAAGACCATCTTTTCCATGCTGGCAGCCGATGAACAAAAACATTATGATACCATAGCCGCCATGAAGGCTGGTGGGGATGTGACCATGGCTGATACTACGATTCTGGAGCAGGCGAAGAACGTTTTTGAAGAGATCCGCGGGGAGAATATCCTGGCCGGCAGCATGCGAAAAGAACAGGATGGCTGTCAATATGCCATGAAGATAGAAGCTGACAGCGTGCGGCTTTATGAGGACATGGCCAAGAAGGAAACCAACCCGGAAATTGTCGGCCTGCTGCAGAAGGTAGCAAACGAGGAAAAGAAGCATTACAACATCGTCGAAAATCTCTACGACTTCATTCTGCGCCCGGAATACTTTCTGGAATGGCGGGAATTCAGCAACCTGAAGCCGCTTTGAATTATTTGCTGGTGGTCTTCTGGCCCGGCTTCCAGCCCAATGGGCAAAGGGAGCCGGTCTGCAGGGCCTCCAGTACCCGCAGGGTCTCATCGACACTTCTCCCCACATCCATGTTGTGCACCACCTGATATTGCAAGGTCCCTTCGGGGTCGATAATAAACAAACCCCGCTGGGCTATCCCGTCATCCTCGTCGAGGACCCCGTACCGCTCGGCAGCCTCCCTTTTCAGATCAGAAAGCAGCGGATAACCTAGTTTACCCAGATCGCCGCGCTTGATCCAGGCCAAGTGGGCGAATTTACTGTCCACGGAAACGCCCAGCACTTCTGCTCCCAATTTCTTGAACTGGGGCAGCGCATCGCTAAAGCCCTTGATCTCGGTTGGACAGACAAAGGTGAAGTCAAGGGGATAGAAAAACAGCACCAGCCATTTGCCGCTGTAATCGGAGAGGCTGATCGTACCGAATTCCTTGCCGGGCTCGGTGCCGACCACCGCATCAAGGCTGAAATCAGGAGCCGGCTGTCCCACCTTCGCCTGGTTCGCCATCATCATATCTTTCATGCTATGCATCATCTGGGAAGACATATCTGATGCCGCTTTTGCGGGCAGTGCCGTCAACCAAACCGCAGGGAACAGCATGCCAGCCAAGACGAGATATTTTTTTAGGTTCATTTTGCGGCTCCTTTTTGCAACGGATATTGCTTGTTGCTGTGGATATTGTACCTGAGCCCAGTTGCTTTTCAAGGCAGTGTGCCTGCGCTGGCGAAAAACGGTTCTCCTTTGCCGGCTTTTATGGTAGAAGGAGATAATTCTTAATTGCAAAAAGGAGAACGCTGATGAGTGAAGAACAGAATCCCCAGGTGATCATGGAAACCTCAATGGGGACCGTAAAGATCGAGTTGTTCAAGGACAAGGCACCGATTTCGGTGCGCAATTTCCTTTCATACGTGAAAGAAGGCTATTACGACGGACTCATATTCCATCGGGTGATCAAGACCTTCATGGTCCAGGGTGGCGGCATGGATGTGGACATGCAGCCGAAAAAAACCAAGTTTGCCATCAAGAACGAGGCGACCAACGGGCTCTCCAACAAGCGCGGCACTCTGGCCATGGCCAGGACAAGTGTTGTTGACAGCGCGACCTCACAGTTTTTCATCAATGTGGTGGATAATGCTTTTCTTGACAACCGTGGCAAGTCTCCCGACCTTTTCGGTTATGCTGTTTTTGCGCAGGTAATCGAGGGGATGGATGTGGTTGACGCCATAAAGGACGTAAAGACCGGCAATAAAGGTGGGCATGGCGATGTGCCGGTAGAACCTGTATTTATCAAATCCATTACCGTTGCCGAGTAACTGTTTCGAGAGATCCGGAATAGATTAAGATAAAGATAAAGGCCGCTGACAAATTCAGCGGCCTTTTTTTAATAGTTCGGACTACAGACAAGAAGGGGCTGGAGCTTTCGGGAAAGATGAAACTTGCTTCACACCATTGCCTAATGACTCTTAATGATTTCCCCCGTCACCTTTTCCCTCACCAGCTCAGTTATTCTCAACGATTGCTCGGTATTTAGAAGTGACTCGTCCCCCTGAAGAAAAACCGGGATGTAGTTGCGACTCAGCCCTTTCAGGAGGCCGTCTTCCTCCCTGTGCTGGACCAGTACCTGAAGCTCCTGGCCGATGAAGCGGCGGTAGTAGCTCTTTTTCTTCTCTTCAGACAACTTGCGTAAGGCCTTGGCCCGTTCCTTAATGACGCTGCTGTGCAGCTGGTCCTTCATGGTCGCAGCCGGAGTGCCGGCGCGGGGTGAGAAGGGGAAGACATGGAAATAGGCGATGGGGAGGCTTGCCAGGAACCGGTAGCCCTCCTGAAATTCGGCATCGGTCTCGCCGGGAAAGCCGGTGATGATATCGGTGCCGATACAGATATGGGGGATGGCGGCAGTGAGCTTTTCCATGACACCGGCAAAAAGGGAAGTGGAATAGTTCCTGTTCATGGCCGTCAGCACCCGGTCCTGGCCACTCTGCAGCGGAATATGCAGGTGTGGACAGACGCTGGTAGCATCGGCAAGAAAGGCGATCAGCTCATCGGATACCTCGGTTGGCTCCACCGAGCCCACCCGGACTCGCTCCACCAGGCGCTCTTTTTCTGAGGCCGCCAGAAGATCGAGCAGTGACCGGGAGGGGGCAAGATCAAGGCCATAGGCACCCAGGTGGATACCGGTCAGTACTACCTCCCGGTAACCCTTGGCGGCAAAAGTTCTAATCCCTGCCAAGGCCTCGTCCATGGGCACGCTGCGGCTTCTGCCTCGGGCATAGGGGACGATGCAGTAGGAACAAAAGGCATCGCAACCAGTTTGCACTTGGAGAAAGGCCCTGGTGTGTTCGGCGAAACTTTCCAGCTTTGTTCCCTGTACATCCTTTTCCTGGGCTATATCGGAAACCAAAACCTGCTGCTCATCTCCCAAATCCGCCAGCATTGCCGCAATACCTCGTTTTTCGCTGTTGCCGAGAATGAGGTTGACACCCGGCATATCCTGCAGCTCTTCGAAGGCCACTTGGGCATAACAGCCGGTGACCACGATCTTAGCCGACCGGTTTTGTCGTGAGGCCCGGCGAATAAGGCGACGCGATTCCGCATCGGTTTTGGAGGTGACGGTGCAGGTATTGATAACATAGATATCTGCGGTGCCATCGAAGGGGACGATCCCGAAACCTGCCTTAGCCAGGGTTTCAGACATGGCAGCCGATTCGAACTGGTTGATCTTGCAGCCAAGGGTAGTTATTGCCACCGTTTTTTGTGTTTTGCCATCCACCATCAACTATTCACCATCCACCGCTTTACCATCCACCGCTTTATCTATCCAACCGCCACCAAGAACTGCATCACCGTCATAAAAAACCACCGCCTGGCCAGGAGTTACAGATTTCTCCGCTTCAGCAAATTGTACTTGAATCCTATTGTCGGCAAGGGGGGTAATACGGCAGGGGATCGGTTGGTGACGGTACCTGATCTTGCAGGCGGCATCCCTGGGGGCATCAGGCGCAGGGATTATCCAGTTGACGTCAGTGGCAACGAGTCCGGTGCAGCGGAGTGCTTCTTTCGGCCCGACCACCACCTCTTTTTTTTCTGCGTTCAGTTCCAGGACGTGGAGAGGTTCGCTGTGGGCGATGCCCAGCCCCTTGCGCTGGCCGATCGTATAACGGTAGGTACCGCAGTGCTTGCCAAGAATTTTGCCGCTGCGGTCCACGATGTTGCCGGACTGCAGTTCCTTGCCCCGTTCATCCTCTATGAAACGGGCGTAATCGTTATCAGGTACAAAGCAGATCTCCTGGCTTTCTCCCTTTTCCGCCACCCGCAGGCCATATCGGGCCGCCAGAGTGCGGACCTGGGGCTTGGTCATGGCGCCAAGGGGAAAAAGGGTCATGGCCAGCTGTTCCTGGGTGAGGGTAAAGAGGAAATAGGACTGGTCTTTGGCCGGATCAACACCTTTCAGTAGCTGGTAACGGCCGGTATCGTCCATCACGGTCCGGGCGTAGTGACCGGTGGCGATATAGTCCGCCCCCAGCCCCCTGGCCTTTTTCAGCAACAATTCAAACTTGATCCACTGGTTGCAGCGGACGCATGGGTTGGGGGTACGGCCGCGCAGATATTCATCAACAAAATCTTTGATGACCAGGTCCTGGAATTCCTCCTCAAAGTTGACCACGTAAAAGGGAATGGCCAGCTGCTCTGCCACCCGTCTGGCGTCATGGATATCGTCCAGGGAACAGCAGGTATCGAACTTCTCCCCTTCCGCGGCGGCAAATCTGGAATAATCCCAGACCTGCATCGATATGCCGATAACCTCGTATCCCTGATCCTTGAGCAGGGCAGCGGCGACCGATGAATCAACGCCACCGCTCATGGCGATGACGACCCGTTTGTTACTGTTTTCTTTTTTCATATTATTAATTATCTCGATTTTCCTGGAGCCGCTGCACTATTTCCGGCAGCACCCCCAGCACATAATCAATTTCCTGGTCAGTGCTGCCCCTGCCCAGGGAGAAGCGGATGGAGCCCTTGGCCAGCGCCGGAGAGATCCCCATGGCGGCAAGGACCGGTGACATCTTGAGGGTGCCGGAACTGCAGGCAGCGCCCGAGGAGACGGCAATATCCTGCAGGTCAAGGTTGACCAGCAGCGAATCGGCCTCAATGGCAGGGAAGGAGAGGTTGGTGGTGGTCGGCAGGCGCCTTAGCGGGTCACCGTTACGCTGCACTTGGGGACAGATGTTCATGATGCCTTGTTCAAGCCGGTCACGCAAAGCTTTCAGCCGCAAACCCTCCGTAGCCAGTTCCCCTTGCGCTATTTCGCAAGCCTTGCCCAGTGCGACAATGCCGGCTACATTTTCTGTCCCTGCACGGCGGTTACGCTCCTGGGCTCCTCCATGGAGCAGTGGGTGCAATTTAATCCCTTTTCGGATGATCAGGGCCCCGATTCCCTTCGGCGCGCCTAGCTTGTGGCCCGACAGGGACAACAGGCCGATGTCCATGCCTCGACAGTCAACTGGCACCTTGCCAACTGCCTGTACGGCATCGCAGTGGAAATAGACACCGTGGTCTCTGCAGATTGCGCCAATCTCGCTGACCGGGAAGATGACTCCCGTTTCGTTGTTGGCAAACATGGCCGAAACGAGGATGGTCTGGTCCGAAAATGCCGCTTTTAGCTCTTCCATCTCAAACAGGCCATTGCTGTCGGCCGAAAGCCGCGTCACGCGGAAGCCCTCATGTTCCAGGTAGAGGCAGGCGTTGAGCACTGCAGGATGCTCAACGGCAGTGGTTATGATATGGTTGCCTTTGGCGCGCAGTGCGGCGGCAACGCCCTTGATGGCGGTGTTGTCAGATTCGGAACCGCAGGAGGTAAAGACCACTTCCGAGGCATCGCAGCCGACCAGAGTTGCCACCCGTTCACGGGCTTCCTCCACCGCTCCCTTGACCATTCTCCCTGCCCAGTGGATGCTGGAAGGGTTGCCGAAACGCTCCTGATAGTAGGGGAGCATGGCCTCAAGGACTGCCGGGTGAACGGGAGTAGTGGCGTTGTAATCCATATAGATCATGATATTCCTGTTGCGTCCGTCTTCATGCCATTTTGATTAGCTACAACCCGCACTTTCTCGACCTGCGGATTGCCCAATCGGCCCGACCGAATTGTCATAACTGCGGGCGGGATTAATTTTAATATTGGGGACAAGGTTCAGGAGGGGTGTTTCAATGCACGATCAAATTGTTTCGATAAAAACACAGCGGCTCATTTGTTCAGCCCGCTTTGCGCCTCCAGGGTAAGGTCTTCCAGGGTGATTCCGTCAAGGAATCCCCTGATCCGCTCCCCCAGCCCTTTCCATACATTGTGGGTGACACACAGGGAGGTTCTGGAACAGGTGGTGCTCCCTTCATCCATGCAGGCTAACGGGCTGAGGGGTTCTTCCACGGTGATGACAATCTCGCCCACCTTGATGAGTGAGCTTTCCCTTGCCAGGATGTAGCCGCCGCCCGGGCCGCGGACACTGGTGACGATGCCACCGTTTTTGAGACGGAAAAAAAGCTGTTCCAGGTAACTCAGCGGGATGCCTTCCCGCTGGGCTATTTCCTTCAGCGAAACCGGCTTGCTATTTGAGTAGAGGGCAAGGTCAACCATTGCCCTCACGGCATACTGAGCCCTTGTTGATAGCCGCATATGGCTATTTCCCTTCGTTAATCTGCTTTTTCAACTGTTCGTGTTCCTTGCTGAGATCCGCCAGCTTGCGTTCCAGTTCGCGGATCTGGTCGAACAGACAGGCGATCGCCTTGGCTTCGGGATCGGGTAGCTGGCCATGCTGCAGGTCCATTCTCTCCGCCGGTTTCTCGGTGGCCATTACTGTCCGCCCCGGTATGCCGACCACCGTTGAGTTGGGCGGAACCTCTTTGACTACCACCGAATTGGAGCCAATCTTGCTGTCTTTGCCGACCGTGAACGGACCCAGGACCTTGGCCCCGGAACCCACCACCACGTTATCCTCCAGGGTGGGATGGCGCTTGGTTTTCTCCCAGCTCACTCCGCCGAGGGTTACGCCATGATAGAGGGTAACATTGTCGCCAATCTCGGCGGTCTCGCCGATTACCACCCCCATGCCGTGGTCGATGAAGAAGCCCTTGCCGATTTTGGCGCCGGGGTGGATTTCGATGCCGGTCAGGAATCTGCCCAGGTGGGAGCAGAAGCGGCCGAGAAAGAAAAATTCGTGCTGCCAGAGCCAGTGGGATACCCGGTGAAACCAGATGGCGTGCAGCCCTGGATAACAGAAAATCACTTCCAGTTTGCTGCGCGCTGCAGGGTCCCTGTCGAAGACAGCCTTTATATCCTGTTGCAGTCGATAAAACATAGGCTTCCTTTCATCATCTTGGATGTAAAAGTGCCTTTGACAATTATCATACCTTACTAAATTAGTCAATTATCAAATGGTCCGGGAGAAGGGTGGTTTTATGGCTCAACGGGGGACTGCTGGCGAGATAAGGGAAGAGAGAAGGTAAAGGTGCTACCTTGGTCAATGGTGCTGTCCACCCAGATTCTGCCGTTATGGGCATCGACGATCCTCTTGCTGATGGCGAGTCCCAGCCCGCTCCCTTTTTTGGCGGACTTGTTGGTGGACCTCAGGTGGTAGAATTCGTTGAAGATCCTCGTCATGTAGTTTTCCGGAATGCCTTCGCCAGTATCCGACACGGAAACCATCAGTTCGAATTCGTCCCTATGGATGGAAATGCAGATCTTTCCCCCCGTGGGAGTGAACTTGATGGCATTGCCGATCAGGTTGGTGAGCACGCACTGAATCTTTTTGCTGTCAAAGGAGGCCCATATATTTGCATCAAGTGAGTTGATAGTCATCTGTACACCATTGCTGCCGGCAAAGGGGGCGAGAACGGTATAAACCTCCCGAATCGGGTCCATGATGTTGGTTTCTTCGACAGTAAGCTGAAATTCTTTGAAATCCAGCCTGGAGGTATCAAGGAGTTCTTCGATAAGGGCCATGAGTCGATCACAGCTTTCGACCGCTGAATCCAGATGCTCACACTGCATCTCTGAAAGATTGTGGGTATCGGAGTTGGAGTCTTTCAATTGGGTACAGTGGCTGTGGAGGACTGCCACGGGCAGGCGAAGATCATTGGTCGCCGTATAGATGAATTCCGACTTCAGCAGGTCAAGTGCCTTGAGGCGCTCGTTTGCTTCTGCCAGCAAATGCTGATCCCTTTTTTCCAGGGTTACGTCCATAAAAGACATGATGGCATAGTTCCCTTCCAGCCGGTGGTTACTCACCGAAACTGCCACACAGCGTTTTGCTCCTGCTCTGGTTTTGAACAGCACCTCGTATTTCCTTGGAAATTCACGGCCTAGAAAAAAGTTGATGTGATTCTCGATGCCAACCTGAAGGCTTTCCTCTGCCAGGAAATCCTTGAGCGACATTTTCAGCATCTGCTCTCGGCTGTAGCCGAAAGTTTCCGCCGCGCTTTTGTTGACATAATGGGGTTCCCCGGCGGCATTCAAAACCATGAGACCTTCAGATGCGTGTTCAAAGAGGCCTTCATATACGGTCTTCTGTTTCAGCTCTTTTTCAAGTTTTTCTTTCATCTCACGCAGTTCGTCGGATTCTTCCACAACCCTTTCAAACATGGAGGCATTTTTTATGGCATTCGCCGAGGCATCGGCGATTGACTGACAGAAACTGAGCTCGCGATTGCTGAAAGATGTTTTTCCGCAGGTTGTCCTGACAACGATGGCGCCGATTATGTTCTGCTCCAGGTGGATGGGTATGACGAGGATGGTATCGAAATCGAGATCAACGATGAATTCCCGGACTTCGTTAAGCAGGGGGTGGTTCTTTGCGTCCCTGATGGTGCAGGCTTCACGGCTGCGGATCATCTCCTGCAGTTCGGGATAACGCGCCAGCTCAATGCGTATTCCCTTGGCCGAGGGGTCGTCGTTGGCGGCAAGAACAAGGCCGTGGCCGTCATCGCTGAACCTGATGATCGAGCAGCGTTTTACTTTGATGTGATCCGCAACCCTGGCTACTATGGTCTGAAGTATTTCCTTGGAGTTGAGGGTGGAGGCAATGGAGAGTGAGAGATCCAAGGATGATCCTGGCGTCTGCCTTTCCCTGTTCCGCCAGAGCCAAGGCGTCTCGTTTGCCAAGATTGGTCTGAACCCTGGACAGAAGCTCACTGCTGGTAAAAGGCTTGTTGATATAATCGTCGACTCCTGCCCCAAAAGCTGTTAACAGGCTTTTCTTATCCTTGTTTGCTGTGACGATGATTATTGGAATGGTGGCAGTCTGAGGGTCATTTTTAAGGAGGCGGGCAGCTTCAATGCCATCCATGCCCGGCATCACCAGGTCAAGCAGGATGAGGTCCGGCATGAATTCCTTGGCTTTAGCGACAGCAGCAAGTCCGTCACTGGCGTCTTCCATGACATAGCCAAGTGGGGCAAGTATCGACCTAAGCATCTGCAGGGCGAATTTCTGGTCATCGGCGATGAGTATCTTTGTAGCGTTCAATGCAATACCTCTCTGCCGATTCAGCAAATAGCATACCAGTAATGCCTTGAGTTGAAACTTGGAAAACCAGCCACTATCCCTTAGTCTTTGCTGCCAGAGCCCCGACTCCTACTGGGTAAGAGACAACGTCCGATGGGGCTGTTTTGAAAAATCCGTATATGGGAGATTTTGAATGTTGTTGGGCTAATCAAGGGCAGGGGGGGCCACTGAGCTGCAGCCAAATAACGGCTCTAAACGGCAAACTGGCGCTTTTGCAGTGCCTTGAGCTGGTCAGCCAGTCCGCCGGCATGATCCACGCCCGCAAGCGTCAACAGTGTTTCCACGGCCAGGTCTGCACTGCCGCTGGGAAAGGCGGTTGCGGATAAATGGTGGATAAGCCGCATGGTCTTGAGGCCGTCGAACCAGCCGTGAAAAGCATTGAGCAGGGAACTGCGGTCTTTGTTGTTCGCCTGAAGCTTGAGCCATGTAGGGTAAAATCCGGCACCTTCCAAATAGGAGGCCAGCTCCGGAGATATTTCTCCCGCACCTGTCATGATAACTGTCCCATCGGAGTCAAGGTTGCAAGAGACAAGCTGCAGCCAATCCCTGAGGACTATAAAACATTCGGTCCCATGGAAAACCACTGCCTCTTTGTCTCCGGCAAGTGTCCGTGACATTGAGCGGCCGGTGCCGAAGGGCACGCGATGGGACGCCCTGGGTGAGGGATGGACCACGGTACCGTGGAGCTGTGAAACGCCGGCAACGCGGTGCAGCTGCTGAAGGAAATAAAAATCCTCGCCGGCGGCACGGCTGTTCATGCCTCCCATGCGGGCATAGTCTATGGCACGGCAGGCCATGGCGCTGCCGACGGTATGAAATGCATAGGGCGAGCCGGCCATCTCCAGGCCCAGTACGTAACAACGGAGAAAAAGCTCGTAGGTGTCTATGGCCAGCTGTTCAGGCAGCGTAACAGGCCGTTGGTGACGAAAGGGAATGACCGCACCCCCTGCCGGTGAAGTTTCGAAATGGCTTATAATCGTACTTAGATAATCGGGCTGCACCAGGGTGTCGGCATCAAGATAGATGAGCAGCGGCTCGGATCCTTGGTAATCGAGGCATGGCAGGGCCAGATCGGCACCGATTTTCCGGGCAAGGCCCACGCCGCCGGTTTTTATCGACATTTCAAGACCTGGTGAAGCTGCATCAACCCAGGCGATGTGAGGCAGCGCCAGCTGCGGGGAAACTGCGGCAAGCATTTTCAGTGTAGCCAGATTGTCTGCTTTATCCTCTGCTGGGGCATCTTGCCTGTTGTTGACCACTATCAGCACCAGGAACTGGTCGAGGAGTTGCGGCGGATTCGCTGCCAGTGATCGCAGGGTATCGAAAAGTCGGGGGCTCTCTGCCAGAGCCGGAATCACTATGGCGCCCGTGTAGGTGGCGCCGATTTGGCTGCTGATCGACCAGGAGCGAACACCGCGTTTCTGCAGATAGCCGGAAATGGTAGAGGGGATCATCGGGAAAGGGGCGAGAGTTGGCTGGCGAGCCGCTGCTGTGAAAGGATCTTGAGTGCCTCAGCCAGAGGATCTTCAGCGCCTTGCAGCCAATGGATCACTGTCCCGTGGCGCTCCATGCGGGAGAACCAGTTGCCCTGGCGCTTGGCAAAATCATGGATGGCGCTGTTCAGCTTCTGGAACATGTCGTTGCGGCTCAAATTCCCCTGCAGATACCTGGCAATGAAGCGGTATTCCAGTCCATAAAACTCCAGGGTCTCGAAGGGGACACCGGACCGGTGCAGGTTTTCCACCTCCTCGATCATGCCCTGTTCCAGTCTCAGTTTCAGTCTTTCCGTGATGCGCTGGCACAGCACCGGCCGCTCCCAGCGGATGCCGAGAATCAATGGTGACAGCTCCGGCATGAATGGTGGTTGCTCCGGTGCCTTGTGCTCGGCGATCTCGATGGCCCGCAACAGGCGGGCTGCGGTCCAGAAGATCTGTGGAGTTGTGGAGACGGGGTTGGAGGCTCTCAGCCGTTCGATCAGGGTTCCATGGTCAAGGTCGGCAAGCTCCCGGCGCAGGAGCGCATTTTCAGGCACCTCATGCAGGCGGTACCCACGCAGTACGGCATCCAGGTACATGGCGGTGCCTCCCACCAGTAGTGGCAGCCTGCCGCGGTTGGTTATCTCGCCGTAGACCTTCTCGAAGCGGCGCTGAAACTGGAAGACATTGAACTCATACCCGGGGTCCACAATGTCAATGAGATGGTAGGGGATTTCACCGTATTCAGCCAGATCCTTGCCGGTGCCGATGTCCATGCCCCGGTAGACCTGCCGTGAATCGGCCGAGACTATTTCACCCGAAAGCCGCCGGGCAAGATCGACCCCGAGCCTGGTTTTACCCGAGGCGGTGGGGCCAAGTATGACAAGAAGGTTGATGGACATGGAGCTATTTCTTCAGCTTCAACTGGGACAGCAGATCGATCCCTTTCAGTAGTTCCAGGGCCCTTGTCAGCTGATAATCACTTTTCTTTTTCTCGTTATTCTTTCCTGCCGGGGCATTGTCCTGCTTTTGCTCCAGCTCCTTTGCCGGGACTTTGACGGTCCCCTTTTCTTCAAAATGATTTTCCAGGTCCGCTTCCCTGA
>CAWAFF010000090.1:0-32098 GCA_963780945.1 uncultured delta proteobacterium
CAGGCGCCATTTTATATGGCTCGGTAAGGGATCCGGAGCCTGGATGGTGTGCCGCCGTGCTGGACCCGCGGGCCTTCTCCAATAAAGAACATGACCCGGTCACCCAGACCTGGCAGTTGGTCGTTACCCAGACAGAGGCCATCTGGCGCCGGAATGGTGACAAATTCTCCTTCAGCACAGGACAGTGGTTTTAGGCGTTAGACCATCAAAAAAATAAAAAGAGATAAAGGGGCCTTGAACACCCTTTCTTTCTATGACTCCTCTTTCTTTTACTTCTCTTTCTTGCGGGTCCGTCCCCCACCCGTCTGGTTAGCAATCGTCGGCTTTAACCCGTCACCAATACAGTTTCCTTGGGCTCAATCTGGCCTGGAAACATGTTCTTGATCGCTTGGATGGAGCCCACTCTCCTCTCGTTCCTGCCCGTCACCGGACCGATCGTGTCCCAGGCATGGTCATTCTGGTTATGGGTGCTGGCGCGGTCGCTGGCCAGCAGCTGTTCCTGCAGCAGGATCTGCTCCCTGGCATTGGAGATGTAATCGCTTGTATCGTGGCGATGGGGAGCAAGTTGGTGCCTTGCGGCTTCGTCATACTTCATGAAGTTCGGCCGGCCCGGGTCGCGCTGAACCTCCGGTGTCCGAGACTTGCCAGAACATGAACCCCAGCCTTCCGCACCGACGTGTCGAGAAAACCTCGATAGATATGGTTTACCCCAAGATCGAGGAGTTCCTGGGCATCGAGGTTGTTGCCGGCACGGGCCATGATCTGCAGCTTGGGGAAGTGCTTTTTCACCGTTTTCACGAGGTTGCTGACGGTCGAGGGACTGTCTATGGCGATGAACAAGATGCGGGCGTTGCGGGCCCCCGCAGAGTGGAGGATGTCCAGCCGGGTTGCATCACCGTAAAAGACCTTGAATCCCATCTTGCGCAACAGGTCCACCTGGTCGGAGTCATTGTCCAGGACGGTAGCCTGAACGCCGTTGGCCCGGAGAAAAACGCCCAGGGTGCTGCCGAAGGAGCTGAACCCGGCGATGATGACAGGGTACTCCGTGTCGATGAGGTCGGCTTCCTTTTCCACCTGCTGACGGGTGCCGAACCGTGGCAGGACCAGCCGTTCGTTCATCAGGAGCAGCAGAGGGGTCATGATCATGCTGATGGCGGTGACGGCCATCAGCGTATCTGTCCAGTCGCTCCCGATGATCCCCAGCCGATTGATAAAGGCGAAGAGGACAAAGGCAAACTCCCCCACCTGGGACAGGCCGAGGGCGAAGATGCTGTTCTGGTCGAAGGAAAGCCGGAACAGCCTCCCCGCTGCGATCAGCACCGCGGCCTTGAGCACGATGATGGCCAGTACCAGGGAAAGGATGGTACCCGGGCTATCGGCCAGCAGCCTGAAATTGATGGACGCCCCCACCGCGATGAAGAAGAGGCCGAGCAGCAGCCCCTTGAAGGGCTCGATGTCGCTTTCCAGCTCATGGCGGAATTCACTGTTGGCAAGCAGTACGCCGGCAAGGAAGGCCCCCAGCGCGGGCTCAAGCCGACCAGCTTCATCAGGAAGGCAATGGAGACAATGATCAGCAACGCCGCGGCGATGGAAAGCTCCCGAACGCTGGCCTTGGTGACGATGCGGAGAAAGGGGACCACGATATAGCGTCCCATGATTATGACTGCGGCCAGGGCAAAGAAGACTGACCCGGCCTTCACCCAGACCGGCAGGCCGTCCAGCAGTGCGGGAGCATCGCCGTGGGTCGCGCCTGCGCCGGCCTGCAGGGCAAGAAAGGGGAGCAGGGCCAGGATCGGGATGACGGCAATGTCCTGGAACAGCAGCACGGCGAAAGAGCTGGACCCGGCTTGGGAGCTCCCGAGCCCCTTTTCTTGAGGGATGGAGCACGATTGCCGTCGACGACATGGAAAGGGCCAGCCCCGCGGCAAAGGCTCCTCGCCAGCCGAGGCCCAGCAGCAGGAGACCGCCCGTCAGGGCGAGGGTGGTCAGGACCAGCTGTAGCGACCCCAGCCCCAGGATGCTGGAGCGCATCCTCCAGAAATGGGCCGGCTCCAGCTCGAGGCCGATCAGGAAGAGCATCATGACGACGCCGAATTCAGCGAAGTGCATGATGTCTTGTCCCTCTTGCCCGACAAAGCCGAGGCAGAAGGGGCCGATAAGGATGCCCGCCAGCAGGTACCCCAGCACGGACCCCATCCCCAAGCGCTTGGCCAGCGGCACGCAGATCAGCGCCGCGGCAAGGTACACGACTGCCTGACCCAGCATGCTATCGGTCATGGCTGCTCCTTTCGCTTCACGTCCGCAATCCAGTCATTGAGGAAGTCGTACCTCATGACCGATTCCAGAGGAGGGGATTGGGCCAGCTTCAGCAGCACCTGACGGTACAGGTTGCCGTAGTCCGCCAGCATGCCGTCTGTCAGGCGGTAGGTCCCCTGCACCGCGAAGGGGGGAAGCCATGTCATCCGGCAGAGGTTGGCCGCCTGCTTCAGCGGGAACAGCAGTTCAGGCATGGTGTGACGATTGAATCCGCTGTGGGAGTAGCTTTCACGCGAGCCGCCGGAGGTGATGGTTGCGAAAACCTGTTTGTCTTCCAGGTGGTTGACCCCCGCGCCGTGGGCCCAGCCATGCTCCAGCACCAGGTCCATCCACTGCTTGACCATGGCGGGCGCGCCATACAGAAACAAAGGGTAATGCCAGACGATGATCTGGTGCGCCAGCAGCAGTTCCTGCTCACGGGCAGTGTCGACGTTGAAGTCGGGATACAGCTCGTAGAGGTCATGAACGGTAATGCCGTCCTGACCGTGAAGGCCGCCAAGCAGTGCCTTGTTGGCCCGTGACTTTTCGTAGCGCGGATGTGCGAATAGAATCAGTATGTTCTTCATGCGCACGTGTACCTTTCGGGGTTAGTGTATCGATATTGGATGCCGATTATGCCCGATAGTTGGGTCATTACTGTACGCCGATTACAGCTTTTCAGCAACAACACACAACGCCCCCCGGCCGTGCCTACAACACCATTTTTATTTCTTTTTGACACATTGATGGCGAATATATTTGCTCAAGGTATTCTTTGCTCCTGGCAACAATGTTGAAAGTCAGTGATAAATATCTCTCATTTTTACTATGTTTTATTGCTATTTCATCAGGGTCAATGACTTCACCGAATGACTGACATTACCTTAACAATGACCTCTTTCAGTTTTTCAGTGTTCTCACCAATGACTTTTATTGGGAATCGGCATGGATATATTGGCTCAGTGAACTCTTTATTTGTCATTATTTAATCTTCCTTGTGGATTCGTCATTGTTGGTTCCTGAGTCAACTTGCCTCTGGGACTAACTGAAATCAGGGCTTACAGGTATCCCAGCTTTAACCTCATCTGGATGTTCTTGGCCTGCCTGAAGGCCTCCTTCAGCATCAGACGGTTAAGCCTGTTCAGGGAGTACGGATCCAGGCGGTTGGCTGCGTCCGGAGTCTCGGCTAAAAGCTGCTGATGCATGCGGAAACGCTGCACCAGATAAAATGCCTCCACTTCACCTGCGGTTACTTCCGGTCGCTGCTTCATGGCACCGGCAACTGCACGCAGGCGATCCCCGGTGTTGGTTACGGTCGTATACCGCTGTTCGGCCCCAGATGCGTGCGCGGTATCCACGAATGGCCGGGAGCCATGGAGCTTGAGGTCCATGGTACGAGGATACTGCTTTCCCCCGTCGAAGATGAATCTGTTTGCCCAGCCCAATGATGGGACGGCGGTCATGGCCTCCTCTGCCATGGTGCGCAGGAAGAGCTCGTAATTTCGTGGCTCAGGAAGCAACCAGTTGCGCAGAGTGTCGGCCAGGTCGTAACTGCCGTAGAGGGGGCGAAAATCAAAGAAGATGGTGCTGTGCATGATCGCCTCCGGCACGGGCACCTCCATCCACGTGGTAAATCTGTCTTGCCACTCCGCCAGGCTCAGGCACCAGGACCGGTTACCCGCCATATAATTGCCTTTGCACAGGGTGAAACCGCAGGCATCAAGCGCACGGTTGACCGCCTGGGCAAAGGGAAGAAAGGCTTCGCGCAGGCTCGTGGTTGCGCCTTCCTCGCTGGGCAGGAAAATAATTGCGGCATTATCCTGGTCCGTTGAAAATGTTTGTTCCAGGCGCCCCTCCGACCCGAATACCAGCCAGCACCAGGGCACCGCCGGCAGATCGAATTGGTCCTCTATCAGCTCGATGATGCGCATCGACACGATATCATTGAGCGCGGAGACCCATTGACAGACCTTCTCCGCCCCCATGCCGGCCGCGAACTCAGTACCGCGTTGTCGGACGGCAGCGGCCACCTTGGCCAGGGTCGCAGCATCCATCGCTGTGGTTACCGATTCGGCCAGAGCTTCGGCGTCGCTGCCACGGAGCCCGAAGAGGTCGGCACGGGAGACGACATTGCACAAGTGGCCATCCGCTTCCACCAGGATCACATGGCGGACATTCCGTTTCGTCATCAATACCGTGGCCCGATGGGTGGGGGCATCGGCAGGCAGGGTAAAAGGCGCCGCCGTCATCAAGACGGCCACCGGCTGCTCCAGGTCTCCCCCAGAAAAGCAATGGCATGCACCAGATCGCTCAGGGTGATTATGCCAAGCGGGCGATTGCTCGGTTCGTCCACCACGACAATATTGTCGGCACGCATCTCGTTTATGCGCACCATGGCAGTGCGCACACTGGTCGAGGGGGGCGCTGTCAGTGGTGGCCCTTTAGGCAAAAAACGCAACGGCCCCTCTGAAATGGGCCCCTGAAGTAGGTATCGGGCGTCACGTTGCCGGGGGCGGTTTCAGTGCTTTTGCTGGTTGATCTTAGCATAGGTCATCTCTCTGTCGCTATTAGCACCTTACAGCTGCTCTCAACTATCGGCTCCCAGGAGTTCTTTGGCCTTGGCGACCAGCTCGCGAGTGGCAAAGGGTTTGGGGATATAGGCATCGGCACCCAGTGAGAGTCCCTTTTCTATCTCTGCAGCCCGCCCCTTGGCAGTCAGCATCAGAATCCGTACACCCTGAAGATCCGGTTCGGCCCGTATGGCCTTGCAAACCTCGAATCCGTCGAGTTTGGGCATCATTACATCAAGCACAACAAGATCGGGTCGGTCGGACCGCGTCCGCGCCAAACCCTCCTCGCCATCATGCGCCACCAGGACTTCAAAGCCCTCGCGACGCATGAGAAATTCTACAGAAATAGCGATATTCGGCTCATCATCCACAATGAGAACTTTTTTAGTCATGGTTTCTCCTTCAGGTTATCAACGGTGACGGTCTTGATTAAACAGGGCAGCACGAAAGCAAAAATTGCCCCATGTCCTGGTATGCTTTGCACCGACAGGCGGCCACCAAAGTGCTCAATGATCTCCCGGCTCTTATCCACAGACCCAACCCCGTACCAACAGGATTGGCGCTTTTATCACCAAGCTGGCAGAATTTGTCGAAGATCACTGCCTGTGTCTGCCCGTGGCGGGGATTCCCGGACCGTTATCGGCAATACTGACACGATACCGGTTGTTCACTTTACTGAGGGAAACGTCAATCCTGCCGCTACCCTTGGGAATGAACTTTTCGGCATTGGACAACAGGTTGAGCATGACCTGCATCAGGCGATCACGATCGGCCATGACATAGGAGGCACCCCGCCGCAGATCCAGGTGCACTACCCCCCCCTTGTCAAGCAGCAGCTGTTCCGTCGTTGCAACCGATTGGCTGACAACTTCAGCCAGGTCCACTTCGCTGCTTTTCCAGTCAGCATGGCCGGATTCTATCTTTGCCAGATCAAGAACCTGGTTTACCAGCCGGGTAAGGCGCTCGGTTTCTCTGGCAATGATGCCGAGAAAATTCATGCGCTCCTTCACGCTGATATCCGGATCATCCAGCAGAATCTCGGAAAAAGCCCGAATGGACGTCAACGGCGTCCTCAGTTCATGGGTCACCGACGACATGAAGTCGTCTTTCAGGTGATCCAACTCCTTGAGCCCTTCATTGGTTGCTCCTTCCGAGTTCTGCAGTTGCGACTTCCAGCTCACGGGATTTCTGCTCCAGTTCATGGCTATAGGCGCGAATCTGTGATGCCTCGTCCAGGATATGCATCACTTCATCCAGCCCAAGGGGTTCTTCCTGGGCCACCGAGGAGACCATTACCCGGGCCGAGGCACTCCCGATGGCCCCTGCGAGCAGGGTTTCGACAAAAAGCACGGTCTCCGCATCAGCGGGAAGATCCTCACCTGCAGCCAGCTTGCGGGTTTTAGTGTAAGCCGTGAATTCGCTTTGGGTCGTTCAGGGCCGAGAAACCGGCTTACGAGGTTGATCAGGTCATCAAATTCAACTCTACCCCGCCACAACCCCGAGAGAATGGGCCGGTTCCGTTTCAGCGCGTCGACAAATACCGTGGCCGAATTACCTCAACCGCGTCGGCGGTACGCCAGCAGTGACACCGCGACGTACGAGCCGATATTGGCCGCCAGGCTCCAGAAGAGACAATGGGAGATCTCATCGAAACCGGCAAGCCCGAAGAGCTGCTGGGGTTTTAACAAGGCGATGCCGAATGGTCCGGAATCAAGGAAATTCATGGGCAGCCAGCCGGATTTTGCCAGAGAAGGCAATAGCAGCGTGTAGATCCAGATGGCAAAACCGCTTCCAAGACCAGCTAATGCCCCTTTGCGGGTCCCGCCGCGCCATACCAGGCCGCCAATGATTACCGGTGCGAATTGCGCCACGGCGGCAAAACTGATCAGGCCTATGGCAACCAGTGCGTACGCTTCTCCAGCGAACCGGAAATAAACATATCCCAGGACCAGGATCCCGAAAATCGCGCTGCGCCGAACGATCAGCAAGACCTTGGGAAGTGCGATCGGCGGCGGCTGCGTGCTGCGAACGGCGCAGCAGTCCCGGCATCACCAGATCGTTACACACCATGGTAGACAGAGCTATGGTCTCCACAATGACCATGCCGGTTGCAGCAGAAAGTCCGCCGATGAAAACGAACAGGGCCAGCCAGGCCGTTTGTGGGCAATGGGCAAGGTCAAGACAAAGGTATCGGCATCGACGGCGCCATGAGGAAATGCCAGCTGTCCCGCCAGAGCGATAGGGAGGACGAAAACATTGATCAGCAGCATGTATAGCGGGAACATCCAAATGGCGCGGCGTAGATGGTGCTCATTCCGCCGTTTTCTACGACCGACACCTGAACTGGCGAGGCAACATCAGCACCGCCAGCCCCGAAAGAAAGGAGAAAGAGACCCACGTATTATAGCTTCCCTCCGGCGCGAGCAGAGGTTTCAGATGTCCCGCCAGCTCTGCCTTCTGAACGATATCACCAAAGCCATCGTAGAGTCCGAAGGTTACAAACAGCCCACGGCCGTCAGCGCCACCAGCTTGATGATCGACTCGAACGCAATTGCCGCCACCAGGCCTTCATGCCGCTCGCTGGCATCCAGGTGGCGGGTACCGAAAAGAATAGTGAAGAGAGCCAGCAGCAGCGCGACGTAAAAGGCCGTATCCTGCCACACCGGGAGGAAGACGTAGGACTCGGCATGACTATGTCCGGATAGCGCAGCAGGATGGAAAAACTGTTGGATACCGCCTTAAGCTGGAGGGCGATGTAGGGAAGCACCCCGACCACGGCGATCACCGTGACCAGTCCACCCAGCAGATGACTCTTGCCGTAACGCGATGAAATAAAGTCGGCAATGGAGGTGATGCGTTGCGCTTTGCTTACCCGTATCATTTTGAGCAGCAGATAGCCCCACAAGGCAGCAGCCAGGGTGGGACCCAGATAGATAGGCAGAAAGCCGATACCGGTTGCGGTGGGACGACCAACACTACCGTAATAGGTCCAGGCGGTACAGAAAACGGCAAGCGAAAAGGGAGTAGACGGTGGGGTGAAGATATGACCGAGCGGCCGCCACGTCTGCACGGCGATCAGCCCAGCAGGCGATAGCGAAAGCAGCCCCAATAGAGGCAAAGACCAAAATGATGAATGGCCCATTCAGCATCCCGTGCTCCTGCGAATCGATGCACCCTTCTGTGACCGAGGCCATCACCGCAACGAGAATAGCCAGACAGCGAAAGACAGAGAGAGAGAACCGGCACGCCCAAAAACAGGCGTCTATCAAACAGAGAGATGATAGGAGAGTACAAGAGCAGGACGCCACAGAGAAAGGCGGAACTCAACCGTTGTTTCATCAAGGCCAACCGTCTCATTGTCCCTCTCGCTGATGCCCCCTGTGACCGATGCAGACACGGCGAAGATTTCTGGGCAGATATCGGTGCGCCTGCGGCGCCCTTCTCGCTATTTTCCGTAACTAACATCATTCTATTTTTATAAAAGATACCACCCGTTGTCAATACAATACCCTTGAGCAGCCGCTTGCCATAAGGGCATGAGGCCTTGCTTCAGAATTGGTACGGTGGGGAAAGGAATGTGGAGGGGCTTCTGCTCTGTTACGTGGGAATTGTCAGGAGGAGTTCTGGGTTGCACATAGGAATACGGGGAGTTTTCCGTTGTCCTAGTTCCTATCGTTGGATGGCGAATAGAACAATTTTATCAGAATAATCTCTGTGGGGTCCACTAGACTCTCGGGCTGTGTTCCATGCCATCCCCTCAGCTAATTCCTCGTGCCCTTTGCATAGAGTTCAAGATGAAGTTGCTTGGTGTCACTGATCCTACCAATTATTTGCCCTTGCCTGATAGCGGTTGAGACTTTGGCGTCCGGCTTCTTAAGCTCGGCGTAGTTGGCAACAAAATCAACATGGTCAACCAAAACGCCAGAGGTAACTTCACCGTTTGCCCGGTATAGAACGGGGCAATTTTGATGATGCTGCCATCAGCCATGGCTTTAACCGACGAACCAGCACCACCTTCCGGATACAGGTCTACTCCCGCATGATAACCCGTGACGATGATCTCTTGAGCGCCAAAAAAACGGATAATCCTGTGAGTTTTCTCCCCATCGGCCATAATTTATTGATTCATCTTTGATAAACGGATATTTCAGTTTACCTTCCAGTGGCGCCACCAATCCGGCCATAGGGATTTCAGGCTGTTCAGCAGCAGACAGAGAGCTTATGGCTAAGTATATGCAGAGACAGTAGATAAATGTTCTAATGAAGAAACTCATGACAGCCGAAAGTGACTGACAAGGGTCTGCGACACCAGATTTTTCTGCCTCCATCATAGTACCTCCTTCCGTTTGAGACACATTCCCCTTAACGGCAACTGACTCTACTATCTCATCCAGAATACTAATTGGAACATCAATTAAAGGCAACACCGTAATTCTTGATTTGACCTTCAAATTGGCTATGTTAGCATTTCATCATGCGCCTGATCACCGAGTACCGACACATATTTCTGACTTGGCTTGTATGGGTATGCATGATGCTCGTTCTGGTACAGTGCCTGCGGGTACGCTTTACTCTCGCAGCACCCGACAAAGTGCTTGCCTGGACCGCAGCAGAGACCACGCCGGAAAGTCAGGCTCGCCGAGCATACCTGAATGGGACCTTCCTGAATGGCCATGTGGCCTGGGATTCGGAGTACTACCTCTCAATTGCAATAGCCGGATACCGCGACCCAGCCATGCTCGCAATCCCTTCGGACTTCAGCCCCGGGAATCGGCAAGTCCGGGAATTGGGCGAAAAGCCTTCCTGGACGCCGTTAAGCTTTGCTTTTTTCCCGGGGTATCCTTCGCTGATCAAGGTTTTCATGACCCCCTTTGTTTTTATAGGAATGAAGGAGTTGCATGCCGCCACCCTCGCCGGTGTTTTGCTCTCTTTGGGGGGAACATTTGCGGCCATGGTGGCACTCTACCGACTGGGCCGCGACATCTTTGATCGGAACACCGGAATGCGGGCTTCGTTTTACCTGCTGATTGCACCAGCCTCCATGTTCCTGGCCATGGTTTACACTGAAGGCATGTTCCTGGCTTTATCCTTTTTGGCACTGATGTTTGCGCGTGAACGGCGTTTTCTGCCAGCGGGGATACTTGCTTTTCTGGCAACTTTCACCAAAGCAGGAGGAGTGTTGCTTCTTCTTCCGCTCTTTCTCTACTGGTACCGAAGTGACAGCAGGAAAGCCGTGTTTCAAGGAGTGAAAGGGCAGCACTGGTGGGATATCGTCTTCATGCTTGCTCCCGCCGCTGCCTATGGAGGTTTCGTCCTGGCCATGAGCAGGCAATTCCACTTTGTCGAGAGCAGTTACTTCGGCCGTAATTTGCTGAACCTTCGGGGAACACTGACGGCGTGGAAGGGTGCCGTTAGATTGATGGAGACAAATCCCCAGTCTCTGGCCTACTACAGTATAGAGCTGGCGTGTCTGGCGGCAGGCATCGCCTCCGTGGTCTGGATGTTACGCCACGACAAGGTACTGGCACTTTATTGCGCCGCTATTCTTGTATTCTCCTTGACATCAGGGGTAGCTCAGGGCATGCACCGTTACGTGCTCGCCCTGCCTTCGCTCTTCCTGGCCCCTGCGGCCCTTGGGCGGAATAGATCCTTCGACCGGGCGTGGATCATGCTCAATCTGCCGTTGATGATCATTTTACTGACCACATTCGTGTTTAATCAATGGACCGGTTGAGAACTGACCTGCAACCATTTAGCAAACGCTTTCACAGGGGCGCACCAAGGTGACGTAGTAGATTTGTTGACCCCATTAAAGTCAATCCCTTAGGAGTCAGTCTCTCTCATACTAAGTCATGCTGATTCGATGCATCCCGACTGTATTTTGCCTCAAAATCTTTTCTTGTCTCTGAACTAGTCCACAACTCAGAGATATATTTTAACTCTTCTTCAAATGGTCCCAAAAACGCCGGGATGTCCGTTGCGTATTCACAGTTACGACTAAGCATGACCAACCAATCAGGGTTGCCGAGTGCGTTGTAAAGTTTCGTGAACTTATCATCAAGTGATGTTACAGATTCATCTCCGGTTTTATAAGCTCGATAGAGAAAGACTACATACTTTCCAGCGGCTACTTGCTCATCAAGTGGAGTATCGGCATTTTTTCGGATAATATTTTCAACTAAAGGCAATACTTCATCGCCTTCCATTGCTGCTGCCAACAAAACAACATCAAGTTCATCTTCTTCTTGATTGAGCTGAAGTCGCTCAACAGCCCACCCGATACAATCCGAATGATTTCCAAGACCAATCTTGTGTAAAAAGTGCAAATATTGCAATTGCTCTATGTTTTTCATTTTATTTCCTGCCAACGGGCATGGCGTTTGACCCGCCGTTTTTTAGGGCGGGTCGTAAGCCTTGTTGAATTCCCTTAATTTTTTAGCTTATTGAGATTTGGCGTGTATTCATATGTGTTGATAAATCACTTTAAGCGGAGTTCCCAGTATGCGCTCAAATTCAAGCTTTTGTTCTTCTGACAATTCCCCTATGCCTGGATTCTTTATAGCATCAATGGCGAAATGGGCAAACCCCTGTGGCCATTCATATATCAATTGTGCAAGTGTTCGAGATGTACCACAACATGGTAGAAACTAACTCCTCCAGCTTGAATCCTTCCTGACCATAATCTTCGTCCATACATTTTTGCCACCAGTCGATATTTACTTCTCTATTGCATGCCGGGCAAATAATCCTCTCGAAATTCGCACCGCAGTCGAAGAACTGGACGCCATCGTTTAACTTGATCTCGATTGCGTCCGCATCTGGGGCCATGGCTGCGAATCGCTCACGTGCGACCTCTTGGCGAATGACCTCCGGTATGTACTCGGGGTCTTCGGGAATCAGAACGATCCAATTGTCGGACATCGTGTTTTCCTCCGTTCAACGGGGCTGCGGGTGAGCTGCGAAGCCAGCTCTAACCGCGTGTTATACGTCCTCGCTCTACATCAACCGCCACGGTGTCGCCTTCCGTCTACGCCACCACCACTCAAATCGTCCCGTTACAATCTTCCCTTGCCGTTGCTCACTTGGGACAGAAAAGTTAAGCCCTTGCGGCATCAAAGCATATTCTGCCTCAGTTTCATCTGAGGGAACCCACACTGCGCAGTAGGTGCGGGAGCCGTCGCGGCAGACTGCAGTTAGCAGTATCCCCAGCTTTTTCTCAATGCCTTTCTGGTAGTTACTGATGGCCTGTTCGCGCCCTTCCTTCGTTGGATGCACGATTAGACTTTGGTCGGAAACAGCGACATCGTGAGCGCCAATCCAGATCAGATCCCCTGGCCACTCAGCCGACTTCAGAAACTCCCGGAATCGCAGCTCTGCTTCCTCGAATGCCGGATAATTTGCGTCTGCTTTGTTCATGTTTTTTCCGTATAACGGTTCGCGCAGTTGACCCGTTTTGGCAGCCTCACCGCCCGATCGGTGTCGAACTGCCTGGTTGGACCCTCCTCTTTACTCTTGACTCGTGTCAAGACCCTGTTACGGCTCAACGCTTGTTAGCTTATTCCCACTTTACTTGCCCTGCTAAATCTCTTGGGTAATTCTCACCTATTTGTTCATGAGAGACTTCGTTATTTTTATTCATAATTTTTGTGGCAGATACCCATGATCCATCTATTTTTTTGAAACGAAGAGTCTGGGTAAAAGCGCCATTTCTGGCAGTAAAGAAAATATTGTATGATTGCTTTGGGTTCGTTTTCTAGCTTCCACCGCCGAACCATGCTTGCATGCGAAGGAATCATGTTTCCAATACTTACCGTTGTGTCGGTATAATTCAGGCTCGCTAAGGAGTATGTTGTCTTTGACTTTTTCAAATTTTTGAAGATCTACAATGCGCGCATTAACATCATAAAGTGGATGTTCTCCTTGATGCATTGCTATCTAACACACCAGTATTTGATGAATTATCAATGATACAACCTACTTGAAACCACGGGAAACTATTGCCTCCTGAAATATGACCTATCATTTCATTGGTTTTTTTCTCGCTTGACTTGGTCCAGGAGTTCTCCTGAAACCTGACCTCCATCTTGCCAAAGCTATCTTCTACACTCGTTTGCTTCTTCACTCTAAAAAATTGACCTGTTAGCCAACTTAAAAGAAAAAATGTTGGTCCAAATACGTTTACAACTTTCTTAAGATCCCATTTCTCTGAGCAAGCATTCCCATAAACATTGTAAAAAACCCAAAATATGGACAATGTTAAAGGCATCCAGAACTCTTTTGCTATTTGTTTTAGAATTTTCATTTTTCTATTTCCTTGAAGGCCAACGGTAGTGAGGCGCAGCAGCCAGCGTCAGCGGAGACTGTCTGCCGCCGATGGTTAGGAGTTTGGGTATGAGACTATTGTGTGTAATTGTATTCTTCGTGGCCGTATGGTTCGAAACAGCTTGCATGGGAATTGTATCTCCAGCAGAAGCTGCTTACATGCCCTTGAGTGAATGTGCCTCGATAAGTGATAATGATTCTAAAAAAGAGATCGTCTCCAAGTCGGGTAATATTGTTGAAACTCAACATATTCAAAGGAACATCTACATTGATCCCTTCGATCGCTTCTCCCGCTCCAAGGATGGAGCAAGCAACACTTTACGCCCATCTATTTACTTCAATGGGGTCAGTGAGGTTGGTTTCAATCTCAGCGTGGACTCTTTCAATTATGGCCGGAGTTTTCCCAAAGTTGGCGACATCGTAGGAGAGGACCGGTTCAAGTCTGTCGGTACTCAAATGAAACTGGCTAACTCCGAATGCAAAAACATAGGGACGTTCAAGCAAGATGAGGGCTTTTTCTGCAACATCAGCGGATTTATGAGCGGCGTCAGCCGCTTCCTTGGCGATAGCAAGGGACTTTTCCATTTCTGCGGCTTGTCTATCGGAAGTACTCTTTCGTCTTCGCCGCCCAGCCCAACAGTGGCTCGATACAACTTCGCCGTATAAATAGCCAAACTGAGGGTTACAAACGCCAAGGCGAAAGTCAAATAGACCAGCCACCATTCAGAAGAAGAATAGTCATGTCTCTTCTCGGTTTTATCGGTGGTTTCTACTGATTATTGGGGTCTTAGATATTTCTATGATCGGCGGGTAGTTCTTGGGCGTTGGCTTATTGCTATCGGTCTTACTTTGTGTGTTTCTGGGTTGGGCCTTTGGTTGTGCAGCGGAATCCGCATCACTTGGGGATGGTGGTTTTGACCCCGCGCAGATTCCAACTCCGCAGTTTAACAGCAGCATCACAACAACAAGGGCAATCCTCATTTTTGGGTTTCTCCTTGATTTCGACTAACTAGTTATTGACCGGTTAGAATGAAGCATCTACATGTAGATGCAAGTATCTAAATATACATGCATGCATCTATATTTAGATGACATGTAGGTATATACATATATATGCAAAGGAGCATTTTGCTACTTATCGGTAGTATCTACATATATATGCTTTTCTAGTACTGTCCCCGAAATACTTCCGAATCTTACATACCAAAGCTGTTTATCCGGCCTCCACGTTCCACCGGCTTCCTTTACTTTCTTCCGCAGATCAAGTCCATACCCTTCGACCGCACGGCTACCATAGAATCTGCTGGAAATTTTTCCGGAGGTGGTTCCCAGTCCTTTCGTTCTATTACCAGTTCAACGGTTTTCAGACGTTGCCGCGTCGCTGCATTTATATCTGAAGCGTACACATATGAGGTCTTCCCCATATTTAGCAGTCAAACTTTTGGTGCCACGTTGACCGGGTTTGAGAATAAGGCGGGTTTTCACAATGCACCTCGTTTTTGATCTTGCTGAAAAATAGTTGCAGACTATACGCAATTTTTGATAAAACTTGCAGAAATTAAAAAGTCTAAGGGATTTAAACATGATTATGCTCCCTCACCACCTTTACAACCAGTACCAGGAATGGTGTACCAAAAGCCGTGTCGCGGCTGGAGATCTCATTGATTACGTGAAGTGGCTACGCTATTTCCTCGATTTTTGCGAGAAATACCATGTCTCCGGGGAGGAAGCTCAGCGCTGCTGATTATTCCTAAAAAAACTTCAGCAGAAGGGGCAGTCGGAAGGGAAGCGAAAACAGGCTGACACGCGGTTTATCTTTATTCCCAGATGATAAGAGCTAACTTCCAGAGCCAGCCGGCAGCATTCACAGCTCAAGCGGCAGCGTTAATTCAAAAGCCGCAAGGGGAGTTAGTTGCTCAACCTCACTCGCCCGACACTGCACGTAAATCGTTCTATCTCGAGCTTGGTTATCAAGAGAAATCTGACTCTCCGGAATGGGACGAACTCATCGGCAAGCTTGCTGACGAAATCAAGGTACGCCATTACTCCCGTAAAACCCTCAAGGCTTACGCCAAGTGGTCTCGTCAATTTCAGAGGTTCCTTAAAAACAAACCCCCTGCAGAGCTGTCCACTGTCGATGTCAAAAAATACCTGACCTATCTTGCGGTTAAGTGCCATGTCGCCGCTTCCACGCAGAATCAGGCCTTCAATTCCCTGCTGTTCCTCTATCGGCATGCCCTGAAGCGGGAGTTTGGCGAACTCGCGACGTGCCCGGGCAAAGAAATCGCTCTACGTTCCGGCGGTGCTTTCCCGTGAGGAGATCGACGCAATCGTTGATCACCTTTATTTCCCCTACAGTCTGGTGGTGAAGGTGCTTTTCGGGTGCGGCCTGCGGCTGTTCGAGTGGCTGCAACTGCGGGTGCGGGACTTCAATTTCGATGCCGGGATTCTGACGATTCACGGCAAGGGGAAGAAGGACCGAACCGTACCGCTGCCGGAGTCGATCCTGGACGAACTGAAGGCGCAGTTCAAAAAGGTAGGGGCCTTGCATGCTCGGGATACGGCGGATGGCTATGATGGGGTGTTTCTTGATGATGCAGTGGAGAAGAAATATCCAAAGGCACCAAAGGAACTTATCCATCAATGGTTCTTTCCGCAGCGATCCCTGACCCAGGTGGCTGAGACCGGCGAGCGGAGGCGCTGGCACTTGCATGAATCGGAGCTGCAGAAGGCTCTGTACGCTGCCGTGCGCAAGGCGTGCATTCCCAAGCGCGTCACCGCTCACACCTTCCGTCACTCCTTCGCAACCCACCTGCTGCAGGCCAATTATGACATCCGCACCATTCAGAAACTTCTGGGTCACGCCAGCCTGAAGACCACCATGATCTACACCCATTGCGTACCGGTACGAACAATACAGGAGCCGAGAAGCCCGCTCGATCTGTGATTTTTCCCGTTGAGTTGTACTCGCTTTTGGTGTAGTGATGTGGGGCAGGACGGACTGTTTGAGCCCAGGTTTTGATAACCGGATTCCAAAGATCAATCAGGGGAGGGCAGAGCCATTTTAAAACGAGTTATCTTTGTTGCCATATCATTGCTGTTCACCTGGCAGATTGCTTTTGCCGCCGTGCCACCATCCTCCGTCAACCTGAGCATAGAGACTTCCGCCGCCGATCTCTCGGCCATTATCAACCAGTCGCTCCCCAAAGAGCTCTACAAGGGGCAGGGGACCATGGGGACATCGGTCACTGTTCTGCGCACCGGCCCCGCTGCTGTTACTGCAAATGACAATTACCTGTACCTGACGCTGCCTGTCCAGCTGACCCTCAGCTATGCCATGTATGAGAGCCTTCCACTCAAGTCGGAACTCCGGTTCAAGGCGAAGATCAATGTCCTGCCGGACTGGCGCCTGCAGACGCAACTTTACTACACCGGGCTGTCGGATAACATGGCGGAGAGCTTCAAACTGGGACCCTTGTCTTTAAAACCGAAAAGCATGGTCGAAAATATCTCCCAACCGGTGCAAAAACTCCTTGCCCCCATTATCGACCGAAAAATAAATGATTCGTTCCAGCTTAAGGCCAAGGTTTCGCCACTGTGGCAGCATGCCTTTTCTCCGACCCTGGTTAACAAGGATTTCAATGCCTGGCTCAAGCTTACCCCGGACAAAATTGCCATGGGGCCGCTGATGATGGCCAATAACCGGGTCCGGTTGTCCATTGGCCTCATTACCGGTGCGGAAATAACAGTCGGGCCAAAACCGGTTGCAGCTCCGGCAAAGGCGCTGCCGCCGCTGTTGCTGTTGCCGTCCATTGATAAAAGTTTCAATATTCAGCTTGCCAGCGACATCTTTTTTGGCGACCTGGCCAATGCCCTCAAACCGGTGCTGCTGGAAAAGACCTTTGGTGATGACAAGAAGATCACCATAAAAGGATTCAATCTGAAGGGGGATGAGGGGCGTCTGGTGGTGGTCCTGACGGCAACGGGAGATTTTGACGGCGAGCTGACGGTTTTCGCCAAGCCGGTCTACAATCCGCAGAGCAATTCACTCACCTTTGAAAATGTGGACTTCGATACCAGGAACGCCGGCTGGTTGATAGGCGCCGGCAGCTGGCTGTTCAGCAGTTCCATTCGCAGCACCATCAAGACCAAGCTGGATGCCGCCGTCGTCGAGCAACTGGAGAGCGCTCGCCTGAAGGCATGTTCGGCCCTGTCTTCGGTGCAGATTGCCGATCATGTCAAACTGACCGGTGCGATAAAATCCTTGTTCCTGGGGGAGGCGGCAGTGCTCAATGACCGGCTTGTCGGTACAGGTTGTGGCCCGGGGGGAATCCAGTGTCACGCTGAGATAAGGTCCAGGGTGAAGCAAAAATAGCCAGGCATTTGCTGCCCGGCCATTTGCTTTAATTTGATATTTTTGCTCAGGCGATGGTGTGGCGGATATCCTTTCCCTTTGACCATGAAGATGACCATCTCGGCGATGTTGGTGGCGTGATCGGCAATCCGTTCCAGGCATTTGGAGATGTAATTGATTTTGATGGCGCGGCTGATGGTGGTCGGATCAGCCATCATGTAGGTGAGGAGTTCCCGCTGGATCTGCTCATTGAGCTCATCGACAAACTGATCATCGTTGCAGACCTTGATGGCCAGCTCCTCATCGGCGCGGACAAAGGCATCCAGGGCTTCCTTGACCATGACGAGGCGGCCTGGGCCATGCGCGGCAGGTCGATGTACGGTTTCAGCGGCGGCTCCTTGTTGAGCTCGCGTGATCTGTTTGGCGATGTTGGCGCACTGGTCGCCGATCCGCTCCAGGTCGGTGACGATCTTCAGCGCCAGGGTAATGAAGCGCAGGTCGCGGGCGGCCGGCTGACGTCGGGCCAGGACCTCCAGGCATTTTTCGTCGATCTCCATCTCCAGGCGATTGATCTCGTGGTCGAAGACAATGGTGCGCTCGGCCAGCTCGGAATCCCTTTCCACCAGGGATTTCATGGCGTTGGCAATCATCACCTCCACCTTGCCCCCCATTTCCAGGAGCTTTTCCCGGATGGTGTTCAGCTCTGCATCGTACTGTTTGCTGAAATGTACTCTTTCCATTTGAACCCCTTTTTTAAGTTCTGATGTTCAGTTCGATGTTCTGAGTTTAGAACTTCGAACCTAGAACCTAGAACCTCGAACCTGTTTTACCCAAATCTTCCTGTGATGTAATCTTCGGTCTGCTTCTTGTCCGGATTGGTGAAGATCTTTCTTGTTTCACCATATTCCACCATCTCACCCAGGTAAAAGAAGGCGGTATAGTCGGAAACGCGGGCGGCCTGCTGCATGTTGTGGGTGACGATGATGATGGTGTATTTCTCCTTCAGTTCCTCGATCAACTCTTCGATCTTCAGGGTGGAGAGCGGGTCCAGGGCGGAGGCGGGTTCATCCATGAGGATCACCTCCGGCTTGACGGCAATGGTCCTGGCGATGCAGAGCCTTTGCTGCTGGCCGCCGGAAAGCTCCATGGCATTGCCCTTCAGTCGGTCCTTCACCTCATCCCAGAGGGCTACCCTTTTCAGGGACGACTCGACGATCCCGTCTGTTTCTGCCCGGTTGACCCTGCCGTTCAGCTTGTAGCCGGCAATGACATTATCATAGATGGACATGGCCGGAAAGGGGTTGGGTTTTTGGAAGACCATGCCGACTCTGCGCCTGATGGATACCGGATCGGCACCCTTCTCGTAGATATTGGTGTCGTCCAGGAGGATGTTGCCGGTTACCTGTGCCGATGGTACCAGGTCGTGCATGCGGTTGATGGCCCGAAGCACCGTTGATTTGCCGCAGCCCGACGGGCCGATGATGGCGGTGACACTGTGCTCGGGAAAGTCCATGGAAACATCCTTGACGGCATGGGTGGTGCCGAAATGGACGTTGAGATTCTGCAGTTTTACCTTG
Organism: uncultured delta proteobacterium; assembly: GCA_963780945.1. GTDB lineage: Bacteria > Desulfobacterota > Desulfuromonadia > Geobacterales > Geobacteraceae > Geotalea. The sequence goes on from CAWAFF010000090.1 coordinate 19,119, forward strand.
ATGTTCATTCAGACCTCTTCTTTAGCAGGTTGTTGAAAATCAGCCATCTCGCCGCCGTCCTCGAAAGCCGCCTTGTGCGGCGTAGCGCTGGAGCCCCCTCCCTATCCCTCCCCCATAAAGGGGGAGGGCATCCATTTCCCTCTCCCTTTATGGGAGAGGGTGGCCAAAGGCCGGGTGAGGGGCCTCCGCGGGGCTTTCTGCGGGTGCGACGATCTGACTATTTTTGAACAACCTGGTTTTTAACTATCCGCTAGATCTTCTAGTATTTTTTCCTGCCGAAATATCTTGCTGTTAGGCTCAGGCTGAACATTATCGTTACCAGTACCAATGCCCCGGCCCATGCCAGGCGATGCCAATCCTCGTAGGGGGAGATGGCGAAGTTGAATATCTGCAGCGGCATGGCAGCCATGGGTCCGGTCAGCTCGCTGCTCCAGAACTGGTTCCCCAACGCGGTGAAGAGCAGCGGTGCTGTTTCACCGGCGACGCGGGCTACTGCCAGGAGTACCCCGGTCATGATCCCGGTCATGGCGCTTCGAAGCGTAACCTTGAGGCTGGTTCGCCACAGGGGAATGCCCAGTGCCAGAGAGGCTTCGCGCAGGGAGCCTGGCACCATTTTCAGCTGCTCCTCGGTGGTGCGCAGGATGATGGGAATCATGATCATGGCCAGGGCCACTGAGCCGGCCAGGGCGGAAAACCCTTTCATGGGCACCACCAGCAGCGTGTAGGCAACCATGCCGGTGATGATGGAGGGAATGCCGGCCAGGACGTCGGCCGCAAAACGGATGGTGGTGGAGATGCGGCTGCCGCCGTATTCCGCCAGGTAGACGGCGCCGAAGATGCCGACCGGCAGACCAATGAGAGACGCCATGCCGATCATCACCGCTGAGCCGACAATGCCGTTGGCCATGCCGCCACCGGTTTCACCGGTGGGTTTTGGCACCTGGGTGAAAAAATCGACGCTGATGGAACTGAGGCCCATCTTGACAATGTGCACGAAGATGAAAACCAGCGGCACCAGTACTGCCAGGGCGGCGATCAGCATCAGGCCGGTCATGGCCATGCTGGTTGCTTTGCGCAGGGCGATGCTTTTCATCGGCTGCCTCCGCTCTGGCTTTCTGGTCACGCTCCAGATGAGCAGCCTGGCCAGGGCATTGACCACAAGGGTAACCACCAGCAGGATCAGGCCAACCTCCATCAGCGCGGCGGAATGGATATTGGAGGTGGCTTCGGCGAACTCATTGGCAATGACGCTGGGCATGGTGTAGGCGGGTGACAGGAGCGACATGGATATCTGCGGCGTATTGCCGATGACCATGGTGACGGCCATGGTTTCGCCGATGGCCCTGCCCATGCCGAGAATAACCGCGCCCAGGATGCCGGATTTGCCATAGGGTAAGCACAGCCATGCGGATCATTTCCCAGCGGGTCGCCCCAAGGGCTATGGCCGCTTCCTTCTGACTTAGCGGCACGGCCAGCAGCACTTCCCTGCTGATGGAGGTGATGATCGGCACCACCATGATCATGAGGATGAAGATGGCCGCCAGCATGCTGACCCCGTAAGGAGCGCCCTGGAAGAAGGGAAGGAAGCCGAAGTGCTCGATGAGGAACGGCTGGACGGTTTGCTGCAGCCAGGGGGCCATGACCAGCACTCCCCACAGGCCGTAGATGACACTGGGGATAGCCGCCAGAAGCTCCACCAGGGCAGCCATCACGGCCCCCAGTCTCTTGGGCGCAATCTCGGTAATGAAGACGGCGCTGCCGACGCTGAGCGGCGTGGCCAGGGCCAGGGCGAGAACGGATGAAACTACCGAGCCGTAGATGTAGGGCAGGGCGCCGAAATCCTCCTGCACCGCGTCCCAATTCTGGCCGGTAATGAAGCGCCAGCCGGATTTGGTTATGGAGGGCAGGCTCTGGCTGACCATCTCGTAAATCATCAGAAAGAGGATGACGAGAATGCTGAAGGCGAAGAGGACGGTGATCCCCTTGAAGATGAAATCACCATTCAAGCCTGTTTTTATTTTCAATCTATTTGAAATTGCCTGCGGCACTGGGAACTCCAATTGCTTAAATGACTCCCTCTCCCCTCAGTGGGCAAGGGCCTAAAGGAGAGAGTAGGGTGAGAGGGGAAAACAGGCCCTCCCCCCACCCCCCTCCCATAAAGGGAGGGGGAGCTCAAAAGCTACTTAATTGTTTTGACCGTCTTTTCCACCATCTTCGCCACATTGGCAGGAAGCGGCGCATAGAGGATCTTTTCCGCCATCTTCTGCCCCTGCTTCAGTTCCCAATTGAGGAATTCCACCAGCTTCTTCCCCTTTGCCTTGTCCTTCTGATCCTGATAAACCAAGAGCCAGGTGAAGCCGACGATGGGGTAGGCATCTTTGCCCGGCTGATTGACCAGGGAGACGCGGAAATCGGCAGGCATGGATTTGGCTGCGCCGGCTGCGGCAGCGCTGGTGGACTTGATGGTCGGCTCCACGAAAACGCCGCTCTTGTTTTTCAGTGAGGCGTACGTGAGTTTGTTTTCCACGGCGTAGGCCAATTCCACATAACCGATGGTGTACTGGGTCGTCTTCAGCTGGCCGGCAACACCTTCATTGCCTTTGCCGCCGAGGCCCACCGGCCATTTCACCGAGCTTCCCTTGCCCACCTTGCTGCCCCATGCCTGGCTGACAGCGGAAAGATAGTCGGTGAAGATGCTGGTGGTGCCGCTGCCGTCGGAGCGATGGACGACGATGATGGCTTTGTCCGGCAGTTTGAGGCCTGGGTTGTCCTTGATGATCCTCGGATCGTTCCACTTTGTCAGTTTGCCCAGATAGATGTCTGCCAGATTCTCGGCCGACAGCTTCAGCCCCTTGGCGACGCCGGGGATGTTGTAAGTAACGACCACCGCCCCCATGACAGTGGGAATGTGGAGCAGCTTGCCGGGAGCCTTCTTCAACTCCTCGTCATTCAAGAACTTGTCCGAGGCGCCAAAATCGACGGTCTGGGCCATGATCTGCTTGATGCCGCCGCCGCTGCCGATGGATTGGTAGTTGAATTTGACCGAAGGATCGATCTTGGCATACTCGGCGAACCATTTGGAATAGAGCGGGTAGGGGAAGGTTGCCCCGGCGCCGTTGATGAGGGTGGCAGCCGTTGCCTGACCTGCCATGGCTGTCAAAGCCACGATGCTTAATGTCATGATGATGTTTCTAACAAAGCTTAACATTGGGATGCCTCCTTTTAGGTGAATTACCTGTTACCTTGAATACCCCGGCAATGTTACAGCCATGTTACGAACTGGCAAAGATCAGGTGAAAAAGTGGACATATCCTGAAAATAGTAGCATTTATTTTCAGGTCCGCACGGCGCAGTGTCCGCCTGACCGACTTCATGATTGCAGATCGTATCCAGACATGTCGTTTTAGCCCTTTCCTCACAATTACAGCAATGCCCTGTTGAAGTGCTCTTCCCTGGGCGGCGGATACTATAAAAAAATAAAACATTAAATAAACTTGTGTTTTATTTTGAAGCAAAACGCATTATAAGTTTAATTAACCCCTGATACTATTTCCCTCAAGAATCCCCTTTCGAGTAGTGAACTGCTCCAGTGGTATTCCTGTTTTTTAACTGCAGAGCAAGATCCCTCACGCTGGTGACACCAATGTGGCGTCGATCTTTGCTGCTCTTGATGGTTAAGATCAGGGCATGATGTAGTTGCGTAACTTTGCCTGGTGCTGAAAGAAGCTGGCGGGAGAAGCATGACAATCCGGCCAGGATTAGATTTGCCTAAATTTATTCTATTTATTTTTTGATTGATATGCTGGGGGGTGTGGTGTGGGCAGAATAGTTGGGTTTATTTTCGGAATCGTTGCCATTGGCTTATGCGGGCTGGTAGTACCGGCTGCCGCCTTTCAATGCAATGATTGCCATGGCCAGAGCGGTACTGCAGACCTGAGGCCGTTAGATGCTCCTTACCGCAATGTCACCACTGGCGGCTTTCAGGGAAATCATCGCAGCCACATGTCGGTGGCGGCTACTGTTAATAACTGTGCCGTCTGTCATCAAGGCAGCCAGAACTACACCAATGATCATCGCAATGGCATGATCTCCCTTTCACCGGCCATCAACGGCTCACGCAATGCCACCTCCTACAAGAACCGGACCACCGCCTTTCCCCAGACCGCGGACCCCGTATTTGGCATGTGCACCAATGTCAACTGCCACTTTGAAAAAGATACCCCCAGCTGGGGCAGTTTTCTGCTGCCACAGCCCCAGGCATGTGGTGTCTGCCATGACGCCCCTCCGGCCGATGGCGGACATCCGGCCAGTGTCGGCAGCGGCAAGAAGCATGGCGACTATCTCGGGACCGATACCAACAGTTGCCGCCATTGCCATCCCGACCACAGTGTCGCTCCGGACCCTTTTGCCCATGCCACCAGTGCCGGCAAGAGGGCTTTGAAGATCCAGTTCACCACCTTGCCAAATACCGGCGGCTCCTATTCGGGAGATGTGAGCTATCCCACCTACCTTGACAATGCCAGTAGAACCGGCACCTGCAGCGGCCTGTATTGTCACAGCAACGGCGCGCCATTCGACAAGGCCAACGAGACCAGGACTCCCACCTGGGGCGGGACCCTCACCTGCAGTGGCTGCCACGATGCAGCCGGAACCCTGACCGGCCTGAGCGGCAGGCACGGCAAGCATACCGATCCTGCCGGCTACGGTTACAGCTGTGAAAAATGTCACCGTGATACGGTCAGCGGCTCGGACACGATCCACGACAAGACTCTGCATGTCAACGCCGCCAAAAACGTGGCTTTTAGCAGCGGCGGGGCCTACAACAGCGAAATCAGAGGTTGCAGCAACACCTACTGTCACAGTAATGCCATTGGCGGCCCGCCGTCGACCAGCGTTAAATGGTCCGATAGCCAGGAGCTTAAATGCTACTCCTGCCATAAAGGAGGAGCCGCCGACAACAACGCCACCGACTGCATCCAGCCCATCGGCCTTTGGGACGGCACAAAACAACTCTGTACCCCCTACATCAATATCACCACCAACGGCCACAGTACCCTGGTCGGTCCCCAATGGATCAGACAATATCCGTGTCATTACTGCCACGACGCCACCGTCGGCACCGACGGCAAAATCAAAGACAAGGCTCGGCACGTAAACCAGCAGAAAGACGTGGAAGTAGCACCCCAGTGGGCAATTATCGGTCGCCCCGCGCCAACCTTCAACGCTGAAACCAAGGTGTGCGACAACCTGTACTGTCACAGCGACGGCACCAGTACGCCCGAAATAATCCGGCCACTCAGCTGGACGAGCAAGGAAAAGACCAAGTGCAATTCCTGCCACGGACATCCCCAGGGGACCTGTTCCAGCAATGGCTGCCATGACGGCAGGACCGATGCCAACGGCAAGACCTGGACCGTGCGGATCGGCTGGGCCCCCGGCGAAGAGTGGAAAGAATCCATGCCCATCTATATCAACCAGGGACCTGGCACCTCCCGCGCCAACTCCCATGCCCGGCACATGCAGACCAATTTCACCTGTGACAACTGCCACGACGAAACCATCCGTAACGGGCTCTGCACTGACTGCCACAACAGCGCCACACCAAGCGGCACCATGCGTGAGACCTCACATATCAACGCCCAGCGCCACGTCAATAAAAGCAAAGATGTGGTTTTCAAAAATAACAGCGGCGTCTTCATCATCAACCCCCAGAACAACAACAAAACCTGTTCCAACACCAAGTGCCACAGGGGAGGGGCCGATCCGGTCTGGGGTGGGTCCGTCAATACCACCATCCTCTGTATCAACTGCCACGGCACTGCTGACAGTGACGTGGATGACTTCAGCCCTTTCAACGGCAAACAGGCCAAGATCAATCTGACCGAATTCAACACCACCGGCCATGGGCGCAGCTCCGCCCTTGGGCCCTATCCCTGGTCCGGCAACCCGGCGGCAGATTTCCCCGGCAACCCTTGCTGGTACTGCCACGACAACAGCATCCTCCACAAGGACGGCAACAACCCTTTTCGTCTGCGGCAGCACGGCCAGTACCAGAAGCAGTTCGACCAGGAATGTGTCTATTGCCACATGGAAGGCAACGAAGCCGAGTGTCTCAACTGCCATAACTCCAGTTTGTCCCTGGCACCGCAGCTGAGCACCATCACCGACCGGCAAAGCCCCTATCGGCCATCGCATACGAGCATCACCAGCGGCTGCCTGAGTGCAGGCTGCCATGAAACCGACGAAACGCGGCACAAGACAGGTGCCAGCCTATGGACTGCAGAGCAGAAAAGCGACGTGAAAAACGCCTATGTCATGATGGGGGTCTGCCTGAAGTGCCACGACGACGACAGCGGCGGCAGGTGCACCAGCTGTCACAACGGCGGCCAGTACAGCGTCGGCTTCGACCCCGGCACCGGGCTGGTGAAAGCCCAGAAATCCAAAGCCACCTCCATGCACTTCGGTTACAAGCACTATCGTAGCTTTCTGGCCAGCGGTGGCTGGAGCAAAGACGCCAACGGCAAGGTCATCGGCACCTGGAAAGGCGGTAAATTCTGCTGGGATTGCCATGATCCCCACGGCGACTCCAACATTTACATGATGCAGTCAAAAGTAGCCACCGCCACCGACGGCCGGTTCGGTATCCCCGAGCCTGGAGCACGGGCAGACGTGGTCTTCACCCAGAAAGTAAGTGGCAGCGACTATGCCAAGGTCCTGGATCCCCAGAACCCGGTACCCATCAACGGCATCTGCAATGTTTGCCATGACAAACAGAACAAGCAGCACTACCACAAAGACGGCGGAGACAGCCACAACAGCGGCCGGATCTGCACCAACTGCCATGAGCACCGGTTCACCGACAGCCATGCCTCGAAGCAGAGCTGCAACAGCTGTCACAAAAACAAATCGGTACCCAGGCACAACGCCTTCGGTCTGCCCCGTGACTGCACCAAATGCCACAACGGAGCAGTAGGCGGGCGTATAGACGTGGTCGGCCAATTGAAAGGCACCTCACATCACGTACAAGGAGTAGCCGTCAACAACAAGCACTGCTACGCCTGTCACTGGGAAGCCACCAGCCAGGGGCTCATCGATGTCAATTATCATGCCGGATACAACTATAAATTGTACACTTCGGTGAAGAAACAAGCCTCTGACCTCGTCATCTGGGGGCCGGGCACAAGGCCTGCCGGCTATCGCACTTACTCCACAGCTGAAGGGCGGGCCACCGTCCAGCGCTTCCTGGCCACCAACGTCAGTTTCGGCATCCTCTCCACTGAGCGGAAAGAGGTGAACAAGCTGACAAAGGTATGTCTCGCCTGTCACAGTGACCAAAACAACGACACTGACCCCTTCGGCGACTGCAAGACCCCACGCCAGTATGCGTGGGATAGACAAAGCATAGCCGCCCGCTACTCACAGACCGGCACCACCACCTGGGGCAAATATGCGGCCACCCCCGGGGCTTCGAAAAAGAATCAAGTCAAGGCATTATCCGCCCACGGTAATGCGGTGAACAACGCCGGCGGCGGCTGGGACACCACCCCCGCCTCCGAAAGCGGAGCCGAAACCGGCACCGGCAACGACGGCACCCTCACCAACAGCCGCGGCGGCGCCTACAATGTCGCCTGCTATGACTGTCACAGCTCCCATGGTTCCAAGCTCGTTGGCGTCACCTCCAGCTACCCCAGCCTCAATGGGCAGAAAAACGGAGGAAATCTGAAAGAAACCGTAGCCGGCAAAGGGGGCTACATGAACAACTATAAGGCTGCCGACAACATCACCGGGATCAACCCTTACAGCGCCGGCGCCGGCCAATGTTTCGACTGCCATGAATCAGCCATTCCCGGCACCCAGACCCGCAACGGCAAGACACCTTGGGGATACAGCAGTACCTTCGGCGCCACCTCACCGATCTTGGGCTACAAAGATACTCCCCGTTTCGGCCAGGGGATGAAAGCCTCCACCGCCAGATTCGCCTACCGCAACAGCAAGCAGACCATCATCGGCGGCCACATGAAGGCTTCTGAGCCGAATGGTTCACTGCCCCATCTGGCAAAGGAAACCGGCACTGCCGGCGGCGGAACGACAAGCACCATCGATGACGCCAAAGGCTGGCTTGCCGACAAGTGGAAAAACTACTACGCCCTTATCACCAGCGGCGCCAATAGCGGCCAGGCGCGGAAAATAACCGGCAATACCGCCACCACCCTGACCTTTGAACCCTTCGGCAACAGCATCAATGCCGGCGACAGCTATCAGATAGTTCCCTATGCCGCCAGTGTAGACGGGCTGTGTACCCCCTGTCATGACCCCCACGGCGTAAGCCCGATACTTGGTGCCAACCAGGCCTATGCCACCCCGCTGTTGAAGGGGACCTGGCTCACTTCCCCCTACAAGGAAGATTATGCAGCTACGGCTCCATTCGGTAACAATATAACCAGTAGTGACGGCCAACCGCGCTCCTGGGGAAAATATTGGTAATCCACCGAGTCCGACCCAACCCTATGCCAATTACAACACCGACCGCAACACCTTCGGCGGTGCCAACAACCGCATGGCGGAAAGCATCGAGCAGTTTGCCGGGCTGTGCGTCACTTGCCATAAGCAAGAAGTGCTCACCGACGGCATCAACAAGAACCAGAGCTGGAAGTCCACCGACCGGCTCCATGAATCGGTCAAAGGGTGGGGGGCCAATACGGAACACTCCTACAGCTGCTCAAAATGTCATCAGCCCCACAACTCCGGACTGCCGCGGCTGATGGTGACCAACTGTCTGGATGCCAGCCATCGCGGCAAGAAAGCAGCCGGCGGAGTACCTTGGGCCGCAGACAGGCAGGACGGCAATGCCCATTGGCAGGGGCCACAACACCGTGGCTACCCGGTGGGCAATATCTATAATAATGCCGCCGGAGACGGCGAAGCATTGACTGCCTGCCACCTGCGCCGGTCCAACCTGCCGGCTAACCCGTGGCCCAATGAGAACCAGTGGAATAATGTGACGCAATGGTAAAGGGAATAGACTTTTTGAGTATAGATGTGAGGGTATTGTTCATGGATTACTTGATTAAAAGAAACCGATTGGGGGCAGGTTCAGGTTTTACCTCTCTGTTGCGCCTGCTCCCTTTTTTGGCGATGTTCGTCTGGGCCGGTATCGCATCGGCCGCGGGGGGGGATCTCCTCTGGCAGGCAGGTGACCTGCAAACGGGACGACAGATGCCGGTTGCCACAGCCGTCGACGGCAATGGCGATGTCATCGTTACCGGCTACCGCAATCTTGCCGCAGGCATTGATGATGACTACTATACGGTCAAGTTCAAGCAGGATGGCAGTGGTGTGGCCTGGAGCGCTTCCCATGACGGCACCGGCGGCTCTGACAGGGCCACGGCGGTTGCTGTGGACAGCGACAACAACGTCATTGTTGCCGGCAATGTCTGGAATGGCCAAAATTACGATATTCAAGTCATAAAATATCGGGGTAGTCCTGCCGGGGCGACCGGTGAGGTTATCTGGTCGGATACCTATGCCTATCCCGGTTCACCGGGGGGGCAGGATTCTGCCACCTCACTGGTGGTGGATTCAGCCAACAATATCTACCTTGGCGGCTATACCAATGGTGGAGGAAATGATGATTTTCTTCTGATCAAATGGTCTGCTGCCGGTGTTCGTGAGGTGGGCTGGCCGATTATCTACAATGCCGGCAGTGGCGACGATCGAGTCACCACTATCGCTCTGGGCAATGACGGCATTGTTGCCGGCGGCTATTCGCAAAACGGCAGCGGTGATTTCGACTTCCTGGTGCGCAAGTATGATTTCAACAGGGTCCTTTCCTGGGAAAAAAGGCACAGCTCCCTGGGGAGTTTCGATGACCGGATAGTGGCCGTTAGATTAGACGGAGCGGGGGATGTGGTCGCAACCGGCTATTTCAGCGATGCGGTCGGCAAGCATATCAGCACCATCAAGCTTGCCGCGACAACCGGAAACTATCTTTGGGCTCTGCCGCGGGGTGAGCAGGTTTTCAACGGGGGCTATGAGGATGAACCCAATGCCCTTACGGTGGACAGTGCCGGGGATATTTATATTGCCGGTTATACCTTCACCCTTGCAGGCAAGCACGACTTCTACACTGCCAAATACAGCGGCGCCACCGGGACTTTGTCGTGGCAGAGGGTATTCAACTCCGGGAGCGACTATACAGATATTGCCACCGGCATCGTCGTGGACAATGCCGGCGATGTTTCGGTTACCGGTCATGCCGGCATAGAGGGGAGTTACGACTTCCAGACCGTGAAATACAACAGAACTTCCGGTGCGCAGCTGTGGACGAAAAGGTTCAACGGCAGCGCCAACAGGAGCGACAAGCCCATCGGCATAGCTTTGTCACCGGGCAGGGATTTGTACGTCATCGGCTGGTCGGATAAAAACACCGCTGGAGCCAATGACTACGATTATCAGGTGGTCAAGTACGACTACGGCCGGATTAATCCCCCCTCAGGGCTTACCGCAACAGTTGCTTCCGATACGTCGGTCAATCTTGCCTGGACCGATAATTCCGCCAACGAGCAGAAATTCGTCATTGAGAGAAAACTGGGCGAAGGGGGAATCTATGCCGCCATCACTCCGGAACCGGGCCAGAATGTGCAAAGCCTGGTGGACAGCAACGGCTTGGCAGCAAATAACTACTATTACTACCGGATACGCGCCTATAACGCCACTGACGGTTATTCCAGCTATAGTAATGAAGTGAGGGTGCTGACCAAGGTCATTACCTATGGAACGCCGGGCTGGAGTTTCAGTTATGGCGGTAGCAACAACAATGAAGATGTGGCAACTTCCGTCGCTATCGGTGCTGATGACCACCCGGTGGTGACCGGCTACAGCAACCTTGTGGAGTCCGGGACCGAACTGGATCCCGAGCCTACAATCTCTTTTGATTACTACACCATGAAGCTGAATCGCGCCAGCAAGGCTCTCATGTGGGAAGCCCGCTACGACAGTGGTTCGGGCGGCAACGACAAGGGGGCCAGCTTGACGGTGGACGCCGACAAGAACGTCATCGTTACCGGTTCCTCTTTCGTGCTTGGCACTGGCGCGCAAATGGGAGACGATTACAGCGACGATCTCTATACCATCAAGTACAATACCTATCAGGGCACCAACGGCAGCGACACCTTGTCGCCGCCTCCCACGCTGTGGGAGCTTCAGTACGGCAACAAGGATGATCTGGACCGGGCAGTAATGGTCACCACTGCCACTGACGGTTCCAATAGCGTGGTGGTGGTCGGTTTCGGAAAAAACAACGCCAGCCCCAGCAACGACGACATCTACATTATCAAGTATACCCCGGCAGGCGTGTTTGCCTGGACCCCTAAAATATATAACGGCGGCCAAAACGACTATCCCACCGGTGTCGCCGTCGACAGCGCCGGTGATATATTCGTCACCGGTTTCAGCGAAAATGGCCAGGGAGCTACGGACTTCTTCACTGCCAAGTACAGCGGTGCCAATGGAAATCTTGTCTGGTCCGATATCTATCCCAATCCTGTTGCGGTGGGGGATGCCCGGGCCATGTCGATTGCCGTGGACAAGGCTGGCGACGCTTATGTCACAGGTTATGCGAACAATGACCAGGTCCCTGCCAATCGTGATTTTTTCACCATCAAGTATGCAGGTGCGGCCGGTGCCACCAAACGGAGGGTTTGGGAAAAACGATTCTCTGGTGCAGGCAACGGTGACGATTGGGGTGTTGCGGTCAAGGTCGATCCCATTGACGGGGCGGTGGTTGTGGCAGGAACCGGCTTCGCCACCCCCACTGAAACGGACATCCACCTCATCCGCTACCGGGGAATAGATGGTGAACTCATCTGGCAGCTAAACCTGGAGCATGCCGGCAGTTACGAATACCTTGCCGCCATGGATCTTGATTCTTCCGGTTATATCCATGTAGCCGGAAATACCCGCAACGGTCCCCAGGGTAGTGCAATATACGATGCTTCCTCGGACATCCTTTCCGTGATTTGGGATTTCGAAGGCACCTTCCTCAGTGCCATGGTCTATGATGGCTCCGGCAATCAGGACGAGGCAAAGAACATTGCCGTCAATTACCAGGGGGAGGCTTACATCGCCGGCTTCAAGCGTACCCCGGCTGGTGATGCCGATTATGCTCTTTTCCAACATAAAAACGACTACATACTGGCGCCTGCGCCGTTTGCAGCCGTTGCTCAGGCGGATTTCACCAGGATAAATCTCAACTGGCGGGAGAATACCCCCGGCACCAGCTTCCGTCTGGAACGAACACTGGGACCAGCTCATGATTTAAGCGAGTGGGAAAGCCTCGGCACATTCAGTTCCGGCACTCTCAGTTTCCAGGATAGCGGGCGGGCCGCCGGTGTCAGCTACTGCTATCGCATCGATGCCTTCTCCGGCAGCCTTAATTCGCGGAAGCTGCAAACCTGTGTTACCACTTCTCTTCCGGCACCGGTCCTTGCCTTGCCGACAGTTGAATCCGAGAGCCAGATTTCACTTTCATGGAGCAGCGTTCAGGGCAGCACCGGCTACCGTGTTGAACGTAAAACCGGCAGCGGCGGCAGCTGGGGAACTCTGGTGGACAAGGCTGCCGGTGAGACAACCCACCAGGATGCGTCCCTTGCTCCGGGAACGACCTATTACTATCGGGTCAAAACCAACAGTCCTTCCGGCCATTCGTTGCCCAGCAATGAGCGCGACGCCATTACCAAACCAGCGGCTCCCGCCCTGAACACGCCGACGGACACCAACACCACCAAAAACCAGATAAGCCTCAGCTGGAATCCCATAACCGGCGCCGCAAGCTATACCTTGCAGTTCAAACCCGAAGGGGGCAGTTGGGTGGACGTGGCAAGCTGCACTGCCATCGCCGCCACCTCCTGCGCCGCCAGTTCCCTTGTTGATGACACCTTGTACAATTTCCAGGTGAAGGCCATCAATGCCAGCGGTAATTC
>CAWAFF010000091.1:0-21661 GCA_963780945.1 uncultured delta proteobacterium
GTCTATTGCTTAGTTATGACCCGCGAAGGAAAGATATCCCCCGATGATTTTGTTATTCTTGGACAGACCCCTCTCATTCCATATTGTACCTTCGGCGCAGCAAGCAAGACTGATTCGAAACTGGCCGCTAAATTTCGACAGGCACTGCTGGAGTTGAAACCCACCGATACTGTGGAGATTAACGGTGAGCAGGTCAAAGTGTTAAAATCTTCGTGGGCCGACGGTTATGAACAACTCCTGGATAGCGATTTCGACCCAATCCGTGACATGGCCCGCCGGGTCAACATGCCTCCTTATCAAAAATACTGAGAAGAGATGATCAAGGACAAGCTTGACAAGCTGCTCTGGCTGGTGTTGCTCATTGTTATTTCAGCCATGGCAGCACTTTTGGGCACACATTCCACAACTGTTGAGAAGAATGGTTCTGAAGCAGGCGTGACGAAAGCCATGGAACGTGAGATGGCTTATCAGGCCAGAGTTGCGCTGCTGCAAAAGCTCTATTCGCCGGTTGAGGACCTGCGCCGAAATGGGGATCTTCAAGGAGCCCTCTTTCGTCTGGATGAATTGAATCGTTCCTATCCGGGAGAAGCACATGGCTACATCCTCAAGGGGGAAATCCTCCACCAATCGGGCGCAATCGAAGAGTCGGTCGCCAGTTACGTACAGGGTGTCAAGCTGAGCGGTGACTACATAGACCGGAGGAATCCCCTTTCCAAGCGTGATGATATAAAATGTTTGGCAGATAAAGGGCAGCAGATAATCGGCAACCGCGCCAAAGCCAACCCAGACAACCGTTCTTTAGCTGCGGCCATGAAGGATGTCAATTACCTGAAAAGCCGCCTTGCCGGCGGATGTGAGTAATGATGAACCTGAAAGACAAGCACTTATGGGCTATTGTTGCTACCGGTGCTCTGATGGGTACACTGGGTGTGCTTCTGGCGGTCTGGGGCAACCCCGAGAACTCGGGAATCTGTGTTTCCTGTTTCATTGAAAACAGTGCCGGGGCTCTGGGTTTTCACGACAACGGGCGTATGCAGTACCTGCGTCCCGAGCTGATAGGTTTTGTCCTGGGCTCAGTTCTCAGTGCCGCCGCTTTTAGGGAATTTCGTTCCCGTGGTGGCAGTACACCGCTTCCGCGTGTAGCTGCCGGAGTTTTTCTGATCGTTGGCTGTGCCGTCTTTATCGGCTGCCCAATCAAACTATTCCTTCGCTTTACTGCTGGAGATCTCACTGCTTCAGCAGGAGTAATAGGTCTTGTGGCGGGGGTTTGGACCGGCCTCAAAGGTTTGTCAAACGGCATTGAATTGGGTGGCCCCAGAAAGGAATCTGGCGGGAGCGGCTTGATTGTTCCGGGATTTTTTTTCATACTGCTGGTATTTCTGTTCTTCCAACCGGCATTTGTTCTCTCTTCAGGTAAAGGAAGTGCTGCCCAGTACGCACCAGTGGCGATCTCCCTCGGAGCTGGTCTGCTCCTCGGCGGCTTGGCCCAGCGAAGCAGGTTCTGTATCACAGGCAGCATCCGGGATACCATGCTGATGGGATTCAGATCCTATATGCCATGGGGCTTTTTAGCCTTCATTGCTGCTGCAATCGCAACCAACATCAGTTCCGGCAGATTCCATTCCGGCTTTTTGGGACAGCCTGGAGCTCATCTGGAACATTTGTGGAGCTTTCTTGGCATGCTGCTGGTGGGCTGGCTCTCAGCCATTCTCGGTGGGTGCCCTTTTCGTCAGCTGATAAAATCCGGCGAGGGGGACGCAGATGCGGGTCTGGTCGTAGTAGGGATGTTCATTGGCGGAGCAGTAGTTCAATCATGGAATCTGGCAGGGACTGCTGCAGGAGTTCCTTTTTATGGCAAAGTGGCAGTTCTTGCCGGCTTTATCTTTGTTCTCACGACATCTTTAATGTGCCGCGAACGTCAGGCATAGCCGTTAACGGCAACCAGGGTCAGGTTCGTCCCAAGAGCCTGTTGCGCAATATCCCCTGCCACGACATCCTCCATAACAACTCGTCAACTCCGAACAATCATCGCACCCTGCCGGCGTTCTAGTCAATTCCCCCCGCAAGTTTTGCTTCTCTGTGGAGTGTGCTATCGCTGCCAGGGACATCCCGTTGAGATTTCCCAACCCGACCGGAAGGCAAGGACAGGGATAGACATCCCCATCTGCAGTAATAGAGAGCATGGTATTGGCTGCCTGGCAGCTCCCCTCCGGAAAATGGACAGTGGGGAAAAAGGCCCGCCATATGAATGGATCATGGATTACAACCTGCATCTTTTCGGGCTTGACCACCTCCTTGAGCAGATCGGAAAGTTCCTGCCGCCGTACCTTGTCCAAGGCAAAATGTTCCCCTCCCAGCATCAGCCGTTGCATGGGCAATATCAGGGAGAGACCATTACCTGCACAAAAAGAGTAAACCTCTGGAAGCTGGTGGTAATTGTTGCCATCCACCGCAAAAGAAACACCAAAGGCAGGGGCCTTGCCGGTTTTAAAATTGAGGTCTTTTACTGCAGCGAGTTCTGATTTTTCTGTTAGTCCAATGTTGAGGTTTTTCAGCCGGTAGCTTGAGAGCTGACCCATGATTGTCGGTGTAATAGCCGCCAGGGGGAGGGTCAAAGAGACAGCCATTGGCGCTGCGGCAAGTCGCTCAAGTACTGCCTGGTAAATGCTGCTAGGAGTGGATACTGACGCCGTTATATCCAGGCTTAGGATCTTCAGGCCAACGATCTGCCCTGCAATGGACAGGCAATCAACGCCTGTCGCTGACTCTTCCGCCGGAAGGTCCCAGTAAATCCTGATCGGTGTCCTCAGTTCACTGATGCTCATGGTTGCCAGCAATGGGGATCAGGGCTGTTAAAATCTCCGGTCAGGGCAAGGGCACGGGCGCTGCAACCACCGAGACAGTCATTATAGTCACTGCAACCGGCGCATTTACCGGTTGCAACCTTGTGCCGCAGTTTTTCCAGAACCGGTGAATTTTTCCACAGCTCCCGCAGATCGTCGGAAACAATATTGCCGATGACGATCGGAATGAAACCGCAGGGTGTGATATCACCATTGGACTTGATGTTCAGGGACAGTTTGCCGCAGACACTTCCCTTAACCATACTGTTCGTTTCGCGCATACCCAAGGAAGCTATGATCGGATCATCCAGAGAAATATCAAGTTTTCGTCCTTGTTGCTTTTCCCTTATGGCCTCCACGTAAAAGGACTGCCATTCACTCGGGGTCAGGTCCAGTTCATCTTTATTTGAATAGCCAAGTCCGGAACATTTGAAGTTGTGAAAATTAAGCTGCTCCACATCCAGTTGTTCCGCCAATGCAATCAACTTAACCACATCCAGATGATTAAGTTTACAGATAACCGTTGAAATGGAAGTCTTGAGTCCTGCCGCCTGCAGGAACCTCAAGGCCTTGACAGCACGCCCATGGCTGCCTGACACGCCACGAAAATGATCATGGATTGTTGCGTCATGGCTGTCGATGCTGATGCCGACCTTGCTGAACCCAGCTTCTTTCAGCTGAAGAGCTTTCTTTTCGTCGATAAGGTAGCCGTTACTGTTCATGGAAACCCGCATGCCGCTTTGGGCGGCGCAGGAGGCAATAGCCAGAAGATCCTGGCGCAGAAGCGGTTCGCCACCGCCGAAATTTACCGACATTACCCCGGCTTTGGCAACTTTTCCAAGGCACTGGCAAAGGGTTTGGGTATCGATTTCGTCGCCATTGTCAGCGCGACTGTAGCAGTGCCGACAGCTGAAGTTACAACTGTTGTTGATCGCCCAGTTTATGGTCAGCGGTGCCTTTAACTGAATCTCACTCATAAGATATAAAACCTTTCTGCTCCAGATCCTGTAAAAATGAGAGTACATCCTGCCTTAATATGTCTGGTTCAACATCAAATTCCACCAGCAGAGCTACTACTATTTCCTCAACGCTTTTGCCGTCACACAGCTTCCATATTTCGGTACCTATCAGATTCAAGGTGACCATCATCCCGTCCGAGAACAAGAGAGAGGTACCTATATCACCAACATCATCGCCCTTATCCAGTCCTTCATATGCCTCGACACGAGAATCGTCTTCTTCGCGCCACATGACATCCGGATTACGAAATACTTTTGGCATCTATCTGTGCTCCTTTTTGGCTTATAACATCATTGGCACCATGGTGAGCCGGTAGCGAATGGAAAGGGTGAAAACTGAAACCATCAGCCCTAATACAGACAACGCCGCCAGCAGCTGATAAACCTGGTCAACACCCTGCCTGTCGGCGATGTAGCCGCCGACCACGGTAGCAAGTGATCCCATGCCCATGATAAAGAAAAAGTTCCAGCCGTAGCCTTTACCATAAGAACTGCGTGAACTGTAATAGGCAATCAGTGAGTTCTGAACCGGCTGCCAGCCGTAAAATACCAAGGTAAAGGCAATGCTGGCAGCAATGAGCTTTGCGTCGGTAAAGCGGCCAATGCAATACACTGCCGGAATCACGATCAGATAAATCACCACATGAACAAGTTCCGGTCTTTTTGCCTTATCGGAGAGATACCCTCCCAGCCATTGACCAGCAATGCCAAGGGAAAGAATCGCTGAAGTCATGAAGCCGGCAGCCATCAAAGGTTCGTCGGCAGACGATATGAAATCAATTTCCTGCTGGAACAATGCGGGGAAAAAAGTGAGAGAACCTCGGTAAATGAAGCCGAAGAGTATGGAACCGGCATAAAGAACAAGCAGCTGTAGCGGCATGCCTAAAAATACAGGTCTTGCGCCAACGCCATTATCAGCAACGACAGCGCTGGTTGCCGCCGCTGGGCGAAGCCGCCAGGAAAATATTTTTGCAATATCCTGGCGTGACCATTCGCTCTCGTTGTCGATGACAGTTTTCTGAACAATCAGTGCGAAAACAAGTCCGATTAGGCCAAAAGCTATATAGGCAGCTCTCCACGTATCGAATAACATGACCATACTGACGGCGAAGAGAGGAGCCAGAGAGAGCCCCAGGTTACCTGCTATGCCATGAAGGCTTAGGGCCTTGCCCTTTTTTCCAATATGGTGGGCAATGAGTGACAGCCCCGCAGGATGATAGATGCTGGCTGCAAGTCCCAAAAGAGAGTAAGAGAACGCAAAGCTCCAGCTTCCCGGAGAACAGCCGACCAGAATCGAAGATACAGCCATGCCCCACAACCCGAGAACCAGCATTTTTTTGGCGCCGAGACGGTCTGCCATAATCCCAGCCGGAATCGATCCAGCTCCGAACAGACAGTAGCCGATATTGACAATTGCTCCCAATGCAAAGAACCCAAGGGACTGATCTCCGGCCAAAACCACCAGCACCGCCGGCAGCAAGGTCATATAACCGTGGTTAAAAGCATGGGAGAGGCTTGCCATCCAAGTAACCTTCCGCTCGTTGGCGTTCACTGGCCAGCCTCCTTGACCCTTTCCAGCAGAAAAGGCTCGACCATAATTGCGGCAACAGTTGGATCAAAACGCTGATCAAAAACCAGCTCCTCTATTTTCTGCCGTTCGACGGTGCCAAACCAGTTGCTGCGGGCATCTACCACCGTTTTTTGTTCATCCGCGATAGCCAGGTTATATTCCTTGTTGTTGTAAATATTGTTTCCGACGATCCTCACCCCGTTGGAGTTATAGAAGTAAATCCCCTTCATATTGCCTGATATCTCATTGCCTGATATCTCCGCAACAGTCTCTTCCTTTGGCCAGATGCCGAAGAATTTATTATCGGTGATGGTATTGCGCGAGATCACAGCCTTTGAGTTGCGAAAGGTGATCCCTCCCTTGTTGTCGTGGATGTAATTGTATTTAACCTGAATATCAGATTGGCGCCCATACCAAGGCACGCCAGGGGCTTCTTCCTCTTTTTTGACGCTGATGGCAACGGCATTCCTGGTGAATTCGTTGTGCTCGATCGTCGCTGCGGCACCATGGGCATGAATGCCATTGTAGGCAAAAAGCACCTTGCAGTACTCAATTATATTGCCATTATTACCAAGCAAATTAATGGCTCCCCAGTCGCCAGGTTTGGCATCCGTCTCCGCCGAGGTAAAAACAATGATGTTATTCTTTGTCCCTTGTGCAACGAGCTTTCCCCGAACAATAAGTTCAGCCTGAGGGTAGTAGGGGGAGTCGAGACCGAACATATTGCCGGGGCTGTTTTCATCTATACGTTTAAATTTGACTGTCGTACCTGGAGCAATGGTCAGGGTGACGCCTGGCGGAACATAGACGTCGCCGGTGACGTTCATGATGCCTTGCCATACCGTATCCTTCTCAAGGGTAATTTTGCCAACCTCTGTCCGTTTTTCAGAGCAACCGGACTGAAAAATTGTTAAAACCAACAGTAAAAAGAAAAACCTTCTAATGATGCGCAACATTAGACTTTACCCCCTGCCCTGGCCCGTTTTACCTTTAATTTTTGCAAAGCATTATAGATGATTTTCTTTCTGCTTGCTTCCACCTTATGGTGGTGGCCTCCCTTACGCAGGTTAAGCCCGTTGTTGGCTAGAGCCTGTCGATAGGAATTTTCTGCCTTAGGCAAATTACCAAGTTGATCGTAAGCCATGCCCAATCCATAATGAACCATGGTCTCATTGGGACGAATGGCAATGGCCTTGGTAAACCAGTCCACTGCCTCCATATATTTGCCATTTTTGCAGCTTACCAGGCCCAATCCATCATGGGCATCAAAGTCATTGGGAGCTATTTTAAGTACCTCAGTAAACTGGCGAGCCGCCTCATCAAGCTTGTTCTTTCGATAAAGGACCATACCCAGCTTGTTGCGAGTCTTAATGTCTTTTGGATTAATTTCAACCACTATCCGGTATTCGGTTTCCGCACTGGAATCAGGAAGCAATCCGGTTTCGGGATGGGCAAGGCATATGGCAGGAATTGCCAGCATCATGAGGCAAACGCTAACGACCGGAATTGTGGCCCGATTTTTTCCGTTCATTTCCCCACCAAAGGGAGTGAAGAAAGAATAGTATTTAACCGCAAAGTATAAGAGCCCGAACAGAAAGGCAGTCGTAAAAATGCCGAAGAGGCTGAAGCTATTTATGTCCATGGAACCTCCGATAAAAAGCCAGGATCGCCCCGAGAGACATTATGGCAAACCCGCTGAAGACAACAGGCCTGCCCGGATCCCTGACGATTTGTATTCCGGCAAAAGCACGGCCACTTTCGTCAGTAGCTACTTGAGTATTGTAGAAATATAGACCCTGCCAAAGGAACGGCCCGTTAATCTCAGCCGTACCGGCTGCCAATTGTCTATCATCTCGAGACAAATGCAGATCAACCCACAGTCTTTTAAGAAATGGGTTTTTGTAGGAAACCAGTTTAAATGCATAGGGAAAATCGCCAGGCAAGGTACTTTTCCCGGACGTATCACAAGTACCTAGAAGCTTGCCGGCTTTATGTACATTAAGACTTAATTCCTGGGTTTTCGGCTCAAAGGTTGACGCAGTAATCCGATAATCGGAAAGATCAAAGCTCTCGCCGGTTTTGAGTGTAAAAAGCGCATGTTTTTCGTTGCCACGCATTACCCCAACACGGACCGGCACAGGGTAGTATTCACGATTAATCCTTTTGACACCGAGCTGCATGCCAAGGGATACATCCTGCTTCTTGTCCCAGCGGTAGACCTGCTCTACAGCAGTGCCTTCATATATGTTTACCGTAGCAACATAACCAAAGGAAGTAATGATGCAACCCGCAAGGGTTATAAGAACACCACCGTGCAGCATAAGAGTCGATTTGGCAAGGACATGCCGCCTTTTAACACTGCAGCAGAAAAGGTTCAGTGCCAGCAGGCCGAGCAGGCTGACAAACAAAGGGCTTGAGTAAATAGCCCTTGATTCGGTAAAGGTTCCAGGAATGGCAACGATACATAGCGCACCAAAGAGCGCAATTGCCAATTCAGTGGAGGATAAGAATTTCAAAAATTTTGAGACGGGGCTTGGGAACAAAGCGCGGCAAAACCTTTCTTGAGGTAAACCCGAGGAAAAATCAGGTCAGGGGCTCCAAATTGCTGTGGGTTTAGATGTACTTCTTGGCCTTCAGAAAATCACGAGCTACTTTTTTGGGTTTTTCAGAGGCCTTTACAGATTTGATCAGTTTCGAAAAATTTCCATCATTCAATATTCCGGCTAACTTGTTAATCAGCTTCGGAAGAGCAGGCAGGTTACCTAAAACATCGACCGCAATGACAGGTGCATAATATTGATCATTGCCAGGCAATGATCCAAATGGCGCAAGCCACACGAGGTTGAGAGTTTTACGGTATTCTTTTTTCACGAGCTCAAATGAGGCTTTGGCATTGGCCTCCTTTGGCCTGTTGATCAGCTGCAAAGCTTGATCTGTGCTTTCGATTACCAGTCCCACCTGCCCCTGCTTCACTGCATTGTATATTTCAGCTGAAGACTTGTAGGTGATAACCTTGGCAGTGGTTCCTGTACGCTCCATTACGAGAACCGAAACCATTTCAGCAAGCAGTTGGTCATGGGGAGAATCTGAGACACCGATGTAAAGGATTTTTCCTACACAAGCCATGGCTTCAGCACCAGTTATAAACATCACGCCAACAACAAGCATAAAAATGATTTTTTTCATAAAACCCTCCTCGGGGACAACAATTACAGGCTTCATACAATCTGAGACCAGGTTGTACAAAGCCGCCGGCACCAACAAGTTATTTTAATGTTATTTCCATGTCAATATCAATATCTATTTTCGGAGTTACCACATTGAGCTGCCTGCTCAATTTCATAGACGGATCTGGCGGAAAGCTCTTGGCAGAACCGATAAAATAACTGCCGAGGGGCAGATAAATGGAATAGCGGCCGCTTTCATCGGTCCAGGCTGAAACATAATCTGGCAATGGATTTATTATTTCAGTGCTGTTGGCCAAGACATAGGCCGAAACAACCGGGGAGCCACTCTCATCCACAATCCGCCCTGTTACTTTCACATAATCATCACTGATCTTCTGTCTATTTTTTGCGACATCGCGAATGTCAGAAACTATAAATTCCTGCTCTGCCTCTCCTTCACCCGAGTTTTCAATCAACAGTGGTTCTCCCGAATGCTTGGCACCCGGCAAGAGAGGTCCGAATTTCTCGCCTTGGCGAACCCGTGCCACAGCCCAATATTTGCCTGCCGGGAGCTGAATCGAATACTTGCCATCTCTATCGGACTTTGAGGTAATGAAATCTGCCGGACGCCTGGTATTGGTGTCGTCGTAAATGAATATCTCCGACCCTTCGACTGCCTGGCCCGAGAAATCGATTATCCTGCCACTGAGAGTGAAGTTTTCGCCTGCAAAACTTTCACTGCGGTTGGTGATAATCAGAGCGATAAAAAGCAGAAAAAGTACGATAACCTTGTCTATCATCATTTCATCTGACCTTCAGCCACCGGTTTTTGCAGAAATGGCTCGTAGTTTACAAAACCGATACCCGGCTCATTCCGCCCATCAAAAATGGTACTGCCCGGCTTGCCTTCACCCCACCAGTTTCCCCTGGCATTTACATTCTCGTCGTTAAAATCCCCAATCCGGATATTGTAGCTACTGTTGGAGAAAAGGTTATTTTTAGTAATTTTCAGCCCTCCCCCCTTTTCCCTGACGAAGATACCAACTTCGTTCCTGGTGATATCACTCTTTTCAATAATTCCATTACCACGATAGGAGCGGATACCGATAGAATTGTCAGCAAAAAGGCAATTTCGGACTGTTATCGGGCCGCTGCGGAAACGCATGCCCCCAGCATTGTTCATAAAGCGGCTGTCAGAAAGAGAAAGGTTGGTAAAATGACTGTGCAGTCCCCAATTGGCATATTCGAAGGTTGCATGGGAAATAACACTGTCATTGGCATGTTCAAGAAGCACCTCATCCCAGGCTCCGGCCTCTTTTTTGGATAAAGAGGTGAAGATGATTTCTCGGGATTTTTGGCCTTTTGCCAGCAGCTTACCGAAGACACTAAGTCCAGCAGCCTCGGAAAAAGCTACCTTTGTATCAGGCATGATTGAAAGGGTAGCACCTTTTGCCACCTCGACCCTTTGCTTCAGTACAATTTCCCCGGACCATTCCGTTGAAGTTACCACCTGCGGTAAGGGCCATGTAAAAGAAGCCGGTTTTGTCAATGCCTTGTCTGAATTGACACTCCCTCTTGCAGGATCATCCTGATGGTCGTATATCACCCGTGAAGCGTCCACTCCTCCCCACCAGTTTCCAGGGGCGTCAACATCATTTTGCCCTTCCTGATCGATGGCGTAGAGCCGGTTGTCCATGAAATTATTGCCTGTTATCAAGCCGGTGAAAGACAGCATACCTATCCCACGCTCGCCATTTGCTGCAAACTGATTGCCTTCTATATCAGCTCTCGTTTCCTGTATGCTGAGCCCATTAAATCCGTTACCGACAAAAAAGTTTTTTGACAGGTCAATGTTGTCGGCGTTTTTCAATGAAAGTCCAACCTCGACATTATTTGTACAAATGTTATTTGTGAAACTGGCTGAAAAGGTATCAGCAACCATAAGGCCATAGCGGTTACCATCCAGAAGATTTAATTCCATGACCGTTGCGCCTTCCCTCAGTCTCAGCCCTTCCCTCAGGTTACCGAGAAATCGATTTTGCCTGATTTGCATGCTGCTCCTGAAGAAATTGCCGCCCATGTAATTGTCAGCTACAACATTTCCTGTCATTTCAATGGTGGAATTCCTGCCCTGAATGCCGCTTTTGTTGTCATGCAACCAATTGCCGGTGAGAACTACAGAAGATTCCTGAAACTGGACCCCCCTATAGTTATTCTTCAGAACCGACTTTATCACCGCCACATTGGAAAAATGAAAATGAAGCCCGCGGTAGGCATCCTCAATCTGGCAATACTCGATCAAGTTCTGGGCGCCATCACTGTTCATTATATTAATGGCGTCCCAATCACCCTTTTGCCTGTTTTTTTCAGCTGAGCGAAATAAAATGGGGTTCTTCGGGCTTCCCTTTGCGAGAAAAAGGCCTTGAATCAACAGCCCATTTTCGCCTATACCATCCCTGTTTGTATCTCTTTTTGTAAATTCAATGGTCGTACCAGGCATTATCGCCAGTCTGGCGCCTTCAGGTACTCGAATAATGCCTTTGACAACTATATGCCCCTGCCAGATGGTGCTACCCAGCAAAACCTCATCACCATAGATTTTACTGACAGGCAGATCAGCGCCAGATTCATAACTGAACTGCCCTTTCAGGCGATTCAACTCCGTGGTGTGGAAATCCCTTTTGCGGTTTTTTTGTATGGTGGAATCCTGTCTGGACACTTTGGCAGCTCCAATGCTAAAGATTCCGTAATCGTTATCAGTAACAACACTGGAAATGACAGCAACAATGCTTTTGGGGCCTATTGCCGATATACCATAACGATTCTGCCTGATTTCCGAACCAACAATGCGGGCAGTACCCTCGATAACATAAAGGGCAGCATCAGCATTGGCGATCCGGCAAGAGCTCAGAACCGCTTCGCCACCGTCGACAATGATTCCAGCCCAGGAAGCTGTATTAGGCTCTCCTTCTGCATGAAAAATTACCGGTGACGAACTGGTCCCTTCTACTTTCAAACTGCCTCTAACTGTTATCTCCGCAAGTGGTGACAGGTATTCGGGATCGGTTTTAGTGCTTTCAGAGGGGATAACTTTTATGACAGTTCCAGGTTTAATGGTAAGGGAAATACTCTTTGGGACAAGAACGTCATCGGAAAGCGTGACTTCTCCCTGCCATACTGTATCAGTAGTGATGACCATAGCAGCAGCCAGAGAAGGAATACGCAAAGAGAATAGCATGGCCAGCAGCAAGCATTTTTTGTGGATGGTCATGTCATGATCCGAAGAAAGGGATGAATGGTATGTGAAAATCGGAAGTGAACATCATGTTTGGCACATGAAATATACTACTTTTGGATTTCAAAGGCAAAAAAACTTTGCAGATAGTACGGCAGTGGCAAAAGTAGAATCTGGACAGGGATAAAGGGAACTTTCGATAACTTAATGGGGGATTTAATTTTAGATTGTTGCTAAAAACTAAATAAATAAAGGGTTACGCCTGGGGGGCGTAACCCTTTGATAATATGGTCGGTGCGAAAGGATTCGAACCTTTCCACCCGCAAACCCCCAGTCTAGTGCGCTACCAGGCTGCGCTACGCACCGGAAATATCTTTAATCTTTACAGCATGCTTCTTATAATCCTTAGTTCTTCAACAACATCTTTTATTATTTGCTGCAGGTTTGGTGATGGAGGAGGTCCACCATCATTACCCACTGTATCGCCTTTTATCTTACTTCCTATCCGGTGACGCGCTCCCTCTATGGTCAACTTCTCACTATAGAGCAGGTGTTTGATCAAGTGGATAAGTTCTATGTCTTTTTTTGAATAAATCCTTTGGCCTGACTTGGTTTTTCTTGGGTTCAACTCAAGAAATTCATTCTCCCAAAAGCGAAGAACTGATGGCCGCAGTGTGGTTAAAGCCGAGACTTCACCTATTTTGAAAAAAAGCTTGTCCGGAATTATAGTATCCATCCCTGGTTACCCGGAAAGAATATTATTGATTATTTATGGCTGCTTTCAGAACCTGGCTCGGCTTAAAGGTAAGTATTTTTCTTGCAGAGATTGTGATCTCTTCACCGGTCTGGGGGTTTCTGCCACGGCGATCAGCTTTTTCTTTTACAACAAAGTTACCGAATCCAGCTATTTTAATTTTATCACCTTCTTCAAGGGTGGATTTTATGAGATCAAAGACAGTTTCAACCAGTTCTGCGGATTCTTTTTTTGAAAAACCGACTTTTTCATAGATCTTCTCAACTATATCAGCTTTCGTCATAAATCCCTCAACTAAATAGGTAATTCGGTGAGCTGCCAAGTTCGACAGCGGGTTGGTTTATATCACAGGGATAGCAGATAATCAACCCATTTTTAGCGCATTGATGCATTTAATTTTTGCTGCAACATATCTATAACCTGCTGATGGATAGGGTTTACTTCCTCATCCATAAGTGTTTTATCTTTTGAGCTGTACCGAACTCTGATGGCGATACTCTTCTGCCCGGCGGGTATATTTTCACCTTTATAAAGGTCAAAGACTTCAATATTACCAATCTCAGCCGCCTTTAGCTTTCTGGCGCAGCTTACCACTGCCTCAGCGGTAATTTCATCCGCTATCAGCATTGCGATATCACGATAGGTATCAGGAAACCTTGAGGGTGCTGAAACAGTGATGGTTTCCCTTTGGTACCTTGCCATTTTTTCAAAGTTAATTTCAAAATAGAAAAGAGGTTTTTCAAAGCAGTATTTCTCTTGAACCGTTGGGTGCAGTTCGCCCAAAGAACCGATAATTTCACCACTGCAAGCAATGTAAGCCGCTTTACCTGGGTGGTAGAATGGCTCCGGCTCACGCACCTGGAAGGAAAAATCCGCGATATTAAGGACGGCAAAAATATTTTCAATGATACCCTTAACATCGTAGTAATCCACATCTGTTTTCGTTTGGTTCCAGCCTTCGGGACTACGCCCCCCCGTCAGCAGGCCAGCAATAAAAGGAGGCTCTTCGGGAAGTTCGTCACCATGCTTGGGGAGATATACGCGGCGCATCTCAAAGATCTGCTGATTTAAAATTCTGAAGTTGGCATTTCTGCTTGCTGTCTCAAGCAGCCCCGGAAGAAGGGTAGTACGCATTATTGACTGTTCGTCAGACAGTGGGTTCAGAAGTTTGATGGTATTACGTCGATAATCGCCATCATCCAGAAGGATTTTGTCATAGGAATCGGGAGCAAAAAAGCTGTAGTTGATAACCTCGCTCAACCCCTGACAAACAAGCAGGTCCTTCACCTTTTTTGCACTGGACAAAAAGGGCAGCATTGCTTCTGAAAATACCTTTGCCTGTGGCATTGTCACAGGAATATTTTCAAATCCGTGTAGCCTGGCCACCTCTTCGACCAAGTCGATTTCCCGCTCCAGATCGACCCGATATGAAGGAACCAGCACCTCCAATACCCCTTCGCCGGCTTGCGTCACAGTAAACTCAAGCCTTTTAAAAAGTTCCTGGATATCAGCTGCCGAGAGGGCCAGACCAAGCAACTGGTTGATCCGATCAACACGGGCCGTTATTTTCCGCGCTGGCACTGGTTGCGGGTAAACATCAATAGCTCCCCTTAGCTACAGTGCCACCTGCAAGTTCGGTACTATCAGAGACGTTGCACGGTCAAGGGCCTTGAGCGGATTTCCACATCGGCACCCCGTTCAAAACGGTGGGATGATTCGGTATGAAGGCCAAGCCGCTTGGAGGTGCGACGAATGGCCGATGGATTGAAATAAGCACTTTCCACAAGGATCTCAGAGGTTTCGGCTACAATCTCGGAATTTCTTCCGCCCATTATCCCAGCCAGTGCAACGGCCTTCTCCCCATCACAGATGGTGAGATCAGATGACAGAAGTGTCCGCTCCTGACCATCCAGGGTACCAAATTTGTCGCCATCGGCAGCAGCTCGGACAACTATTTTACCTTGGGAGAGCAGCTTGAAATCAAAAGCATGCAGTGGATGCCCATATTCCATCAGCACATAATTTGTAATATCAACCACATTGTTTATGGAGCGCTGTCCCACTGATTTGAGCCTGTTTACCATCCATTGGGGTGAAGGCCCTATTTTACAACCGGAAATATATCTTGCCGTATAGCGCGGACATAATTCCGGGGCTTCGATACTGACACTGGCCAATCGCTTATGGCAGTCGCCCCCTCAGGAATGGAATAATCCTGATATCTGATCTTTTTCCCTAGCTTGGCGGCAATCTCCCTCGCGATGCCGATAACACTCAGACAGTCGGCCCGATTTGGGGTAAGGCCGATTTCA
This sequence comes from uncultured delta proteobacterium, assembly GCA_963780945.1. Classification (GTDB taxonomy): domain Bacteria; phylum Desulfobacterota; class Desulfuromonadia; order Geobacterales; family Geobacteraceae; genus Geotalea. Next base: position 14,901 of record CAWAFF010000091.1, read on the forward strand.
AAGATGGTGTCCTTAATGCCCAGTGCGCTGAAAGACCGGCGTGCCCAGCTGATAATCCGCGGCGAGGATCATGATGCCTGCCGAGTCTTCGGCAAGGCCCAGCTCCTTTTCGGAGCACAGCATGCCACAAGATTCTTCACCTCTGATTTTAGAGCGCTTGATTTTGAAGTCACCTGGCAATACAGCACCGATTTGCGCCAGGGCAACCTTATCGCCCGCTTTAAAATTCTGGGCACCACAAACTATCGTCAGAATTTCTGTCCGTTGTTTACCTTGCACAATGAAAGCTTGTCGGCATTGGGATGCTGGTTCTTCTCCAGTACCTGGGCGACCACAACCTCATCCATCCCCTCCCCGACCGTCTTCAACCCGCTCAACCTCCAGGCCGAGCATGGTAAGCAGATCGGAAAGTTCGGCGCGGGCAAATCACAATCAACAAATTCTTTGAGCCAGTTGTAGGTTACTATCATAGTCTCACACTTTAAAATTAGTATTGGAAAACTAGAACTGCTTTGAAGGAACCGAGATCGTTTTCGAACAACAAGCCGCATGTCACTGATGCCGTACTTAAGCATGGCAATCCTCTCGATCCCCATGCCAAAGGCAAATCCTGTAAAAACTTCACTGTCATAGTTGACGTGACGGTACACTTCAGGATCGACCATGCCGGCACCAAGGATCTCAAGCCAGCCGGTATTCTTGCAGACCCTGCACCCCTTGCCTTTGCAGATGACGCAGGCAATATCCACTTCTGCGCTGGGCTCAGTAAAGGGGAAGAAGCTGGGGCGCAGTCGGACGCCTGATTCCCTCGCCAAAGAGCTGGTTGATGAAGACGGTGAGAATTCCTTTCAGATCGCCAAAAGTGATACCCTTGTCGACCATGAGTCCTTCGATCTGATGAAACATCGGGCGAATGGGTGGCATCGGAATCACAACGATAAACCGTACCTGGGGCAATGATCCGTACAGGAGGCGGCTGTTTTAACATGGTGCGGATCTGAACCGGCGAAGTATGGGTGCGCAGCAGCATGGTGTCGCCGATAAAAAAGGTATCCTGCATATCGCGGGCAGGATGATCCTTGGGGAAATTGAGTGCTTCGAAGTTGTAAAAATCATGCTCGATCTCAGGACCTTCGGCAACCTGAAAACCAAGGCCGGCAAAAATGCCGAGATTTCCTCGGTCACGAGGGTAATGGGATGCTTGGTGCCCAAGGGGCAGGCGACGCCGGGCAGCGTCACATCAACCCGTTCTCGTCAGACGCGAGCTTTTCGGCCTTGCTCGTATTCGCGTGATCTGCAGCGCAAGAGCTTCGTATTTTTGCTTCCAACTCATCCCTTGATTCGGTTGACCATCTGGCCGACAACAGGGCGTTCCTCGGCGGAAAGGCATGCCTAGCTCCTTCATCACGAGTAAGCTCGCCCTTTTTACCAAGGTATTTTACCCGCAACTCCTGCAACCGATCTTCAGATGTCAACGCTGCGCAAGCTCTGCCAAAGCAGCCATCAGAAGTGCTTCTAAGTTTTTCCCTCATATGCCATTTACCCTGTGTATAAAAAAAGAAATGAGATGCCATGATCCCATTTCTTTTTCTGGACTGTATTATGTATTGGATTAGATACTGGCTTTTGCCAGTGATGCTATCTCTGCAAAACCCCGTCGGATCGGAGACCGCAAGGTCGGCCATAACTTTCCGGTCAACTCGACCTTGGCCTGCTTCAGACCATGGATCAGTTTACTGTAGGAAAGACCGTTGATCCTTGCTGCAGCATTGATACTGGTAATCCACAGTGCCCGGAAATCCCTTTTCTTTACACGACGGTCACGAAAGGCATAGTTTAAGGCACGATCAACAGCTTCGGTCGCACTCCTGAACAGTTTACTTCTGGCGCCCCTGTAACCTTTGGCAAGCTTCAATACCTTGTTCCTTCTTTGTCTCGCTTTAAATCCTCTTTTTACGCGTGGCATACTAACTCCTTTGGTTTGTTTAATTTGCCGGATCCGCAAGGGGAGACGTTTCCTCACGGTTCACGGACTTAAAGCGGGCAACAGGCTATGGATAAGAGGCACTGGGAAATTTAATATGATTTCCCGTAGCCGAACACCCATTGCCTCAGGCCTGATGTTTACATATAGGGGATCAACTTGGCGATGTTCTTGTGGTCAACGGCTTCAACAATCCCGCCTTTGCGCAGGTTGCGCTTGTTTTTCCGGGTCTTGGAGGTAAGGATGTGGCTGGTAAAAGCATGGCTTCTTTTAATCTTGCCACTTCCGGTCTTACTGAAGCGCTTTGCTGCGCCCCTATGGGTCTTGATCTTAGGCATTGCGTTCTCTCCTTATTTAAATTACTTAGTTTTAGTTTTAGGGGCGACGATCATGAACATGCTTCGCCCTTCCATTTTTTGCTTTACTTCTATGATGCCTATATCCTGCAACTCGGAGGCAAAATTATCCAAGGCACTCATACCAAGATCCATATGGGTAATTTCCCGACCGCGAAATACGACGGTGACCTTAGCCTTATTTCCCTCTTCCAGAAAGCGCCGAACATGCTTAACCTTAAACTGCAGGTCGTGCTCGTCAGTCTTTGGCCTTAGTTTTACCTCTTTCAGTTGAACCTGAACCTGCTTCTTTTTTGCTTCCTGCAGTTTTTTACTCTGCTGGTATTTAAATTTCCCGTAATCCATGATCCGGCAGACCGGTGGTACGGCAGTGGGGGAGACTTCAACCAGATCAAGCTGCTGGCTCTCAGCCAGCGCTAATGCTTCCCTGAGAGGAAGAATGCCAAGCTGTTCGCTCTCAGCTCCAACTACGCGAACCTCTTTGGCTCTTATGGCCTGATTGATGTTAACTGTCGGTTTAGCTATGACGCCACCTCCTCAATGAAAGCTTTTGACTTCCTTTTCTATAAATTCAATGAAATCATTACAATTCATGCTGTCAAGATTCTTGCCGTCACGGAACCTGGGCGTAACCATTCCTGCTTCGACCTCCTTATCGCCAATAACAAGCATATAGGGAATCTTCTGCAGTTGAGCTTCGCGGATTTTGAAGCCCAGTTTTTCATTCCTGAAATCGTGCTGGACACGAAGACCGGCTGCACGGAGCTCAGCATAGACTTGCCTGGGCAAAAGGCAGCTGATTATCAGTAACCGTAAGCACAATCGCCTGAACCGGAGAGAGCCAGACGGGAAGTTACCGGCAAAATGCTCGATCAGGACCCCGATGAACCGCTCGATCGAACCGAGGATGACCCGGTGCACCATAACGGGGCGCTTCTTTTCGCCATCCGCGTCAACATAGGTAAGATCAAAACGCTCCGGGAGCGTAAAATCGCACTGGATTGTAGCACACTGCCACCTTCTGTCAAGGGAGTCGCGCAGCTTGATATCGATTTTCGGCCCATAAAACGCGCCATCACCCTCATTGATCTCAAAGGGACGACCGGAATCCTTCAGAGCCCCCAGCAGAGCATCAGTTGCCCGTTCCCAGTCTTCATCAGAGCCGATCGATTTTTCCGGTCGCGTGGAAAGTTCCATCTCATACTCAAAACCGAAGATACCCATCACATCGCTGGACAAAGGAGATGACACCCTTGATCTCGGCGTCCAGCTGTTCAGGCGTGCAGAGGATATGGGCATCGTCCTGGGTAAAGCAGCGCACCCGCAGCAGACCGTGCAGAACTCCGGCCCGCTCATGGCGGTGCACCGTCCCGAGCTCGAAAAAGCGGAGCGGGAGATCGCGATAGCTCCGCAGCTGGGACTTGTAGATCATCATGTGGGAGAGGCAGTTCATCGGCTTGATGCCGTAAGCTCTGCTCATCCACCTCGGTGAAGTACATGTTCTCGCGGTAGTTCTCGTAGTGGCCGGAACGCTGCCAGAGCTCGGTCTTCAGAATCTGCGGACCGACAACAATATCGTAACCGCGCTTCAGGTGCTCCTTCCGCTCGAAATCCTCAAGGATGGTGCGCAGCATGGCCCCTTTCGGATGCCAGATCACAAGGCCGGCGCCGACTTCGTCGGAGAAGGAGAAGAGATCCAGCTCCCGGCCGAGCTTGCTGTGATCGCGGCTTCTTCGCCTCTTCGATGCGGGCCAGGTAGGCGTCCAGCTCCTTCTTGTCGGCAAAGGCGGTTCCGTAAACGCGCTGCAGCATGTGGCGTTTTTCGTCGCCGCGCCAGTAGGCGCCGGCGATAGAGGTGAGCTTGAATGCCTTGATGTATGATGTGGAAGGGAGGTGCGGACCGCGGCAGAGATCGACAAAGTCGCCCTGGCTGATACAGCGAAACCGTCTCGACACCCAGATCCTCGATCAGTTCGACCTTATAGCTCTCCCCCATGTCCCTTGAACAGCTCGATGGCGTCAGCTCTGGAAAGTCCTGGCGCTCGATCTTCAGATCGGCCTTGGCCAGCTCGCGCATCTTTGCCTTCGATTTTTTCCAGATCTTCCGGGGTAAACGGGTGGTCCACGTCAAAATCGTAATAGAAGCCGGTCTCAATGGCGGGGCCGATGGTTACCTTCGCCTCGGGAAAAAGGGTTTTGACGGCCTGAGCCATCAGGTGCGAGGTCGAGTGCCGGATGATCTCAAGCGCCTCAGGGCTTTTCTCGGTGACAATTTCCACCTGGCGCCGTCGGTCAGACGCGCAGTAAAGGTCGACCAGATTGCCGTTGATCTTGCCGGCGAGAGCCGCCTTGGCAAGACCAGTGCCGATGGAAGCGGCCAGATCATAGACCGTTGCCCTTGCTGCAGGGCTCTTTCAGAACCATCCGGCAAGTGTAATCTCTAGTCATGCAGCCCATTTAAAAGACCCCTTTACAAACAGAAAGAGGCATCGAAACTCGATGCCTCCGTCGAACCTCGTACGGCAGGTTTATTTTAATGGTAGGCGCGGGCGGTTTCGAACCGCCGACCCCTAGCGTGTCGAGCTAGTGCTCTACCCCTGAGCTACGCGCCTAAAAACTCAACATTGATACCAATTTGCACCTGGATTGTCAAGGAAATTGTTTCAACATCTTCTTTTATTTCCGCCTTCAGTCCACACTCGCGTGCAGCAGTCCAATCTGGCGGAACCGCATCAGCAGTTCAGCACCTCCCGAAGTGCGAAAGAACCTTTGAATAGTTCGGATCCCATTAACGTCACGTCTCTTCATCCCCTTCAGTTGCTCCTCTCCTGCCATAAGGAGTGCATCCAGCGAAGGGAAGCGATGCTCCAGCCGATCAACGGCCGTTTTGCCAACTCCCTGAATGCCAATTGCACGAAGCAACTGGAAATCCTTCGGATGCCCGGCAGTTTGAATTGCGGCTACAAGTCGCCTGGCAGATGTCTCTCCAAAACCGGCAACCTTTGCTACAGCTCCTTCTTTCAGTAAAAAAACGGAGGGGATATCCGGCAGAAGCCCGGCATCAATCAGGGATTGCAGACGTGCTTTGCCAACGCCGGCAATGTTTACTCCTTCTCTGGAGATGAAATGTGACAGGCGGGCCAGATACTGTTCACTGCACCCCGGAGTATTCGTCAAACAGGCATCAATGGGAGTTTTGACAGAGATGCCATGTACTGAAGAATCGTAGTCCTTGCCCACAACCTCCAGTAGTTGCGGTGCAGCATCTCCAATTAAACCTATGACAACCTGATCACCGGCCGTTATGCCCAACCGTTTTATTTCTCCGGCACTATGCAAGGACACCCTGCTGACCTGCACCTTACCTAAAAAGGCCGGCTCCAGCTCGGCAATAGGCGTGCGGCGACCGGTGCGGCCTGTTGTCCAGCGGATTTCCCGGATTGCGGTTACTGCGCTAAGCGGCGGGAACTTCCAGGCAGCTGCCCAATCTGGCGCTTTAGTCCCCTCACCCATTTTTCGTCGCAGAGCAAGGTCATCCACCTTGACAACAATGCCATCCATGGCATAAGGAAGTTGATCACGCTCCACCAGGAGCTTCCGGAAAACGGACTTTATTTCCGGCAATGCCTTCGCCACGGCACTTTGATCGAAAGAATCGGGAAACCCCCATGAGGCAAGAAGCTTCAGCGACTCCCGATCCGAGTGGACACCGGCAATTTGGTCGGCATCAACCAGTTGGAAAGAGAAAAAACGGAGAGCAGCGACCGCCGACTGGTCCGGGCTCTGAGCCTGAAGGGTTGCGGCAGCATGATGCCTTGGGCTGGCATATCTGGAAAGAACTTCCTTTTGCGGGGCTGTTGCCAGCAGTTGCCGGTCTGCATATACTTCCCCGCGAACTACAACCCGAGATGGAAATGACCCGGTCAGCTGTTTAGGAATATCATGAATCTGCCGCACAACCGCCGTCACATCCTGCCCATGGACCCCATCTCCCCGAGTGGCTGCAGAAATGAGTTTTCCCTCCTCATAGACCACTTCAACCGGCAGGCCATCCACCTTGGGCTGCACAACATAAACCAATTCCCGGCTGTACCTGCCACTCCTTTTCAACAGAGCTTCCACCGCTGCCGGTCCGACAGAAGAGTTGAGGCTGAGCATCGGCTGTTCGTGCTTTATTGTCAAAGCCCCGCTTGGCCCGTCGACACTGACCTGTCTAGTGGGTGAATCAACTGCGGCGAACGAAGGAAAACATTGTTCAAGATTTGCTAATTCCGTCTTGAGCTTGTCGTATGCGGCATCACTTATTTCCTGCCGCTGTTCCTGATAATAGAGCCGGTCATGGTGGCGTATTTCAGTTGTTCGTTGTTCCACCTGTTTTTGAGCTTCAGCAGCAGGTATCTGGGGGCAGGTTTTGGCAAAAA
>CAWAFF010000092.1:0-10952 GCA_963780945.1 uncultured delta proteobacterium
CGGCTTTTTTTATGTTCGGCCTCGTGTCTGGTCCTTTTAGGCCCAATCTGCCCTTTTAAAGTCTGCCCGGGTGAATGAGTAAGGGTGATGGGCCGGATCGGTGTAGGTGCCGGCTAGAATGGCGGCTGTATCCTCGGCAAAAACCTGTTCCTCGGCAGTGGGTATGACGAATATTTTTACTCGGGAACTTGCGGCTGAAATGTCAGTTTCCAGGTCGGGAGAGACTGCTTTCCTGTTGGCATCTGTATCAAGGATGATGCCGAAGATTTCCAGACCCTGCAGTGCCTGTTGCCTCATCTGCCAAGCCATGACCCCGACTCCTGCGGTAAAGACCAGCGCATCCAGAGGGCCTATGGCAGCCAGGTAGGCACCGATATACTTCCTTAGCCGATATGCTTCGATCTCGAATGCCAGCTTGCAACGTTTATCCCCGGCTTCCATCTCACGAATAATATCCCGTCTGTCCTTGTACTTTCCGGAAATACCCATCACGCCGCTTTTCATGTTGAGAATGGTGTCCATCTCTTTGGGGGAAACATCTTTTTCCTTCATGATGAATAGCGGAATGCCTGGATCGATGTCGCCACAGCGGGTTCCCATGGCCGCCCCTTCAAGGGGGGTAAGCCCCATGCTGGTGTCAATGGAGATACCGTTCCTGATAGCACACACTGATGCACCCTTGCCAATATGCAGGGTGATAAGATTGCATTGGGAGGCTGGCTTCCCCAACAGCGCCGCGGCGCGTCGGGAAACAAAAAGGTGGGAAGCGCCATGGAAGCCATAACGACGTACGCCATAGTCCTCATACCATTCATAGGGAAGGGGATAGATGAAGGCATGTTCGGGTATGGTCTGGTGAAAGGCGGTATCAAAAATAGCAACGTGGGGGATGTCCGGGAGCAGAGCCTGTGTTGCCTCAATACCGGCAATGTTGTTGCTGTTATGCTGTGGAGCCAGCTGCACCATCTCCCGTACCGCTTCCATGACAGACTCATCGATGAGCAACGAATGGTGGAACTTTTCGCCGCCGTGGGCAACGCGATGGCCAACGGCACTGATCTCACTGGTGCTGCCTGCCACACCGAGACCATTAGTAGCCAGTGTGCCAAGTATCAGCTCAATGGCGGCCCGATGATCAGGGCAATCCTGCTCAATGCGTATGCCGGTTTGTCCCGTTACCTGGTGGTCAAAGTAGGAATCGCCGATGATAACGCGCTCGACGGTGCCACCGGCCAGGATCTTTCGGCTGTCCCAGTCGAGAAGCTGGTAGCGGACCGAATAGCTCCAGCAATTAATGGTTAAGATGATCACGGGCACTCCTGAAGCTTGAAGGGGGGGCGCAGTCACCATAAAAAAAGCCGGCTTGTAAAAGCCAGCTCCTTGCAAAATTCATGGAGCAATGCTGCTGTCTTTGCTTCTGTAGATTTAGCTGCTGATCTTTTTGACTTGTCCTCTGTAACTGCACTTAAACGGGGACAACTGATTTTTACTCCAGGCATACGGTCGAATCAACTGAAAACTGCGATAAAATAAACATTGAATTAGTAGAAATAAATGGCGGCTGGATCGGCACGAAAAAAACGTAAACCTGAACCCTGATCACATGGAACCGGGGAGCCTACATGAAACAAACTTTTGTATCCATTCTTTACCTGACTACCTTTACTACATCAGCATTTGCCGTTTCCGAAGTAATTCCCATGAAGAACAAGGTACGATTCAACCATTTCAATCACATGACCTACACAGAGAGCTGCTTTAACTGCCACGTGGAAGAACCAGCCAGCATCAAAGGTTTTGGCAAAGAGTGGGGACACAATACCTGCAAGGGCTGCCATACAAAGAGAGAAAAGGGGCCACAGCGATGTTCGGGGTGCCATAAGTGGAACGAAAGTGCTCCTGATGAATGATTGTTCTGGTGGGAAATTCAGGTTTTAGCTATTGATGCTGTAAAGAACACCCTGGACATCTTTAAGTGTAAAGGGTTTCTTAATCATACCAAGGAATCCGTAGGCTGCGTGGTGAGCAAGGACTGGGTCATTTGAATAACCACTGGTGACGAAAGCCTTGATTTCGGGATTGATTGCCTTCAGTTCAGCCAGGGCTTCCTGGCCACCCATTCCTCCTGGCACAGTTAGATCCAGTATGGCCAACCCTATCTTTTCACCGTTCTCCTGTCTCAACCGGTACTGCGCTACAGCCTCTTGGCCATTGGTGGTCGGGATTACGGGGTACCCCAGTTGCTCAAGCATTTCCGCCAGCACAGTCAGAACATGTTCGTCATCGTCCATGATTAATATGCTGTTGGAAACCGGAATCAATTGGTGGGTTGTGGCCCCCGTCTCTTCAGGTGCTGAATCTTCACCTATAAGAGCTGGAATGTAGAGCGTAAAGCTTGTTCCCCGTCCCTCTATGGATTCAACTCCTAGAAAACCGTTATGCCTGCTGGCGATGGAATGGCAGATGGCCAAACCGAGTCCGTTGCCGGTGGCTTTGGTGGTGAAAAAGGGGTCAAACACCATCGGCATAATCTCCGCAGGTATCCCTGTCCCCTGATCAGTCACGGCTATTTTCACATAGGGACCGGCACAAAGCGGCAGTTGCTCGTGTTCATCTTTAATGTGATTTGTTGCGGCAATGGTGATAATTCCGCCATCAGGCATGGCCTGCTGTGCATTTATGGTGAGATTTTGAATGACTTGGCTAATTTGCCCCTCGTCCATTTCCACTTTCCACAGGTCGTGAGCGATCTCAAAGACCGGCTTGACGCTGCTGCCGCGAAGGGAAAAAGATACGGTATCCGTGAGCAGGTTTGGGATTGAACCTTTTCTCATTATGGGGATTCCTCCTCTGGAAAAGGTCAACAACTGGTTGGACAAACCTGTGGCACGCTCGGTTGCTTTTACTGCCAATGCCAACTTTTCCAGGACAGGATCATCTTCCCCTGCACGCATCATGGCCAGTGTTATGTTTCCGGAGATAGCAGTGAGGATGTTGTTGAAGTCGTGGGCTATTCCCCCGGCTAAAACACCAAGCGAGTTCAATTTCTGTATCCTTGTCAATTCAGCATCTAACATGTACCGTTCGGTCATATCCCTGAAGGTAAGCACAACGCCTATGATATTTCCCTCCCGGTCAATGATGGGCGATCCGCTGCTGGAGATATTGTGCTCGCTGCCGCTACGGCTGATGAGGATGGTATGGTCGGACATCATGACTGGCATCCTGCTGGCCAAGACCTTCTCCACCGGGTTTACAGCCTGCTGTCGCTGCTGTTGGTCGATGATGGTAAATATCTCAGCCAATGGCTTGCCGGCGGATTCTTCCATACTCCAGCCAATCAAATCCGCCGCAACTCTGTTGAGGAGAACCACGACCCCGTTGATATCGGTGGCGATCACTCCGTCAGCGATGGAATGCAGGGTTACAGACAGCCGTTCCCGCTCAGCCAGCAACTGCTGTTGGTTCAGATGGAGCTTTCGGGAAGCATAATTGAGCGAGCCGCTTAACAGCTCAACTTCCCTGCTGTTATTTCTAATCTTGATTTCAAGCCCCTTGTTTGCAGCCAGCTGCCGGGCAAATTCAGCGACCCTTTTGATGCCGCTCAGGGTTCTCCCTATGATTATCGTCAGTATCAGAGAGCCGGTCAGGCTCCAGGCAAGTGCCATCAGCAGGCTGCTTTTTAATAAGGCCGATTTCATCTCTTCGATCTGCTGGGTGCTGTAGGTGATTTTAATCCAGCCGAGAAGGGAGCCGGCATCAATCGGCTGCACGACCTGCATCAGTTGGCCTTGAAAGGAAACACCCTTCTCGTCGCCAAAGGGTACCATAGTGAAAGAAAAGGGGAGCTGCTTTGGTTCGGCAGAGTTACCATCACGGCCGATATTGGCTAATACTTTTCCATTTGGTTCAATGACTATGATCGAACGAATATTGGGCAGCTCGGCAGTTTTTAACAGGAACTCTTCAAGCCCGGCGTAATCATTGACGACAATGCTGTTAGCGCAGCTGTCAGACAGGTTTCGGGCCATGATGAAGGCATTTTCACGCATGGTGGAGATATTGAGAGCCTCATGCTTTTTGCTGGCGCTCCAGCTGTAAGTCAAAATGGCGGAGCAAAGCACCACCGACACCACGCAGGTGAGTTGCACATTAAGGCTTAGTGGGAATAAAGAGCGCATTGGGTTTACTCTTTGGAAAGACCGACGACGTCTATGGATTCAAGCCTTTTATAGTCCTTGTCGTAGGTCGCTTTTATCGGGTCCACAATTCCTGCGGCCTTCAGCAGGGTCTTGCCGTTTTCGTTGTCATTCATCTTAAGGATGGCAGTGGTTATAGCTGTGACCAGTTTTTTTGGCAGCCGCGGATGGGCAGAAACGGGATGGGGTGGAAACTTTGCTGTTTCCATGATAATCCTCACCTGAGACAGGGCTTGTGGATCTTTAGCCAAGTCCTGGTTCAAGGTCGCACCGGCCTGGGCTTTGCCCAGCAGAACGCTTTTAACCACATTAGCTCTTGATCCCTCATATAGGTTCCTGACCCCGACAGCATTGTTAGCCAGGGCATCACGAACAATAATGCTGCAGACATTCCGTGAGCCGGCAAAAGCGACACTACTGCCGTCCAGTTCTTTAACTGAGACGATGGGAGAATCCCGGGCGACGAAAAGAACTCCTGAGATGCTTTGAGCCCCCCTGACCAGTGGATTGTATCCTTTCTGCTTATGGGCAATTACTGTCATGGGAGGAGTGGTGAAAATGAGGTCTGGAACGCCCATGAGGGTGTCCTCTTCGAATTGAGCCATTGTTTCGTACAGTTTCAGTTTGAACTCGACTCCCGTATCCCTGGTCAGCTGATCGAGAAGAGGCCTCCAGTTTTTATGCATCACCACAGGTGGCTGTTGTGGCAGAACGGCAAAGACGTACACAGGTTGTTCTTTACAGAAGGCATTGGCGGCGCTGAGGCAGGTCAAACAGAGGAGGAACATAATGCTTCTGACCAGTCGTATCCCTGCATTTTTTTGCAATAAAAGAGGTTTCATATGAAATGCTCCTCAACTTCAATTTTCGAATAATTAAACACTCGGCATCTTCACTGGCGAATCTGGTTGCTCTGTCGTCAAGCAGCCGTGCATCGATCTCAGGCCATCTCGGCTACAGCAGAAAATCTGCATATTTACATGTATGATTTCTTATCGGCCATTCTGAACCGAAAGTAAAGTTTTGTCAGGAGAATATTTTTGCCGGGCATCGAAAGATCCAAGCATCAGGGGAGCTTGTATTAAAACTCTATAGATATTTTTCGCAAAAGAAAAACTATACTCTGAAACAAGTTTGGCAGAAACTGTCTCCCAAATTGAAGAACTGTATTTGCATCACAGTGTCTCATAACCCCACCTGTCCTCCCCTTATCTTAAGGGGAGGGACGCACGGTTGTGAACACGGTGGAACTTGGAGGGACGCACGGTTGTGAAAACGGTGGAGCTTTCAGAAGAACTTGCGCATTCACGTTCCCCCTCTTGAGACAAGAGGGGGACAGGGGGAGTTATGAAGTTATGAGCTTCCTGAAAAACGATCCATACTTGAAAGATCGCCGCCGCAAACTGCGCCGTGTGCAGACCGATGCTGAAAGGGCTTTCTGGGAGAGGGTGCGGAACGGACAGTTTTTCGGACTGAAGTTTTTCCGGCAGTATAGTGTCGGACCGTACATTCTGGATTTCTACTGTCCGGCCAAAAAAATGGCCGTCGAACTGGATGGGGGTCAGCATAACCTACCCGATGGCAGAGAATACGATGCGGAGCGGACCACGTATCTGAGCGGCCACGGGATTGTGGTTGTGCGGTTTTGGAATCATGAGGTGTTGCAAGAGATTGAAGGGGTGCTTTCTCGATTAGCGATGGAAACCGGGAACGGCTAACCCCACCTGTCCTCCCCTTATCTTAAGGGGAGGGACGCACGGTTGTGACCACGGTGGAACTTGGAGGGACGCACGGTTGTGATCATGATGGAGATTTCAGAAGAACTTGCCATTCACGTTCCCCCTCTTGAGACAAGAGGGGGACAGGGGGAGTTATGCGATTTTGAAGTTATGAGCTTCCTGAAAAACGATCCATACTTGAAAGATCGCCGCCGCAAACTGCGTTGCAGACCTTGAAAACAAAAAAAGCAACTGGGATCACCTGACGGCCAATGTCTGCTGAATGTGATCTTAATGCACCCATTCATCGGGATATCTCATCACACCTTCACCCGTACCGGCAGAATCACTGTTGTGATCCCCTCCCATTGCAGTCGCCGCTGAATGGCAAAGGCTGTCTCATTGTGCAGTAGCCGGTGATAGAACTTTTCCAGCCGGAAGGTGAGCTGTCCGGAAAAAACCGCCGAGCGGGGGAATTCTTCTGCTATTTCCTTGCATACTCCTATTGCCGTTTCCACCACATCAATCCCGGTTGCCATGCGGTAGTCGGCGGCGAAGCCAAGACGTCTTGCCAGGTCCACATATTGCTCCAGCCCTTTTTTTACCGAATCTTCCAATGCCTCGACCTCATGCACACCCTTGAATGACCCGGAATCTATCACCGCCACCGAAACAAAAATTATGTTTTTATAGGTCTCAGGAAAGGTGGTTAACACGGACAGCAGGGTATGAATGCCGAAACCGTTGTAGGCCGAGACCAGTTGAATGGCAGTGGAATCGTTCGGGTTAAGGGGGGAGGTATTGACGGGGCCGCTGGTGGGAAAATCCAGCAGTGTTTCATCCAGCTCAGCAGTGCCCTTGCGAACTCTCAGATAATGGCTTTTGATCAGGTAGCAGAGTCCGACTACCATTGAGGTAATAAGGATGGTCAGCCAGCCGCCTTCGGCAAACTTCTCCACCGTGGTTACAACGAGGATGGTGGCACAGAGAGCGAGGCCAACGGCATGGACCGACAGATGCTGTTTCCATTTCGAGTCTTTGCCGCGACGCTGCAGGTAGAGCCGGGACATACCCAGCTGTGAGAGGGTAAAGGTGACAAAGACATTGATGGAGTACATGACCACCAGCGCTGATACCGATCCCCGGGTGTAGATGAGCAGGGCTATGGCAGCTCCTCCCATCATGACGATGCCGTTACGCATGGTCAGCCGCTCGGAAAGGGCGGCAAATCGGTGAGGAAACCATGAATCCACCGCCATGTTGGCCATGACCCGCGGCCCGCCCACAAAGCCTGTCTGCGCCGCAACCAAAAGCAGCGCCCCTTCTGAAAAGATGGTGATGAAGGCAATCGTTCCTCCCAGCGGCCAGTCGGCAAAGAGTCCATCAGCCAGTACCGCGTTAAGAGTTTTTCCCTCCACAGGCTTTACCTCCAACAATACATAGCAGAGAAACAAAGCACCTGCAGTGAAAGCAAGCGAGGTGGCCATGTAAAGCATGGTCCGCTTGCCGGTCTTGACCCGTGGTTCCCGCATGATCTGCATGCTGTTGGAAACGGCCTCGATACCGGTATAGGTCCCGCCGCCAAGGGAGTAGGCTCTGAGAAAAAGGAGCGCTATGCCGACGAAACCAATGGTGGAAAGATCGTAATTGACGCCCCGGTGGAACTCCTCGGCCAGCGGCGCGAAGCGGTCCGTGTGGGTGATAACCCCGTCCAGCAGCATGATCAGGTGCATGATGACGAAGACGACAAAGATCGGTGCCATGACATAGATGGATTCCTTGAGGCCGCGAATGTTGAGGACAATGAGCATCAGGGCCAGCAGGCAGGTAAGCGTTATCTTGTAATGGTGCAGATGGATCGGCAGATAGCTGAATATTGCGTCGGCACAGGCTGCAATGGAAACGGTGATAGTCAGAATGTAATCAACCAGCAGTGCGCAGCCGGAGACGACCCCAGCTCTCTGCCCAAGCATGTGGGTGGCGACCATGTAGCCGCCTCCGCCGTGGGGGAAGACCTCAATGATGCGGGCATAGGCATAGGAAATGATAAAGACGGTTACGGCTGTTGCCAGGCCGAGCAAAACGGCCAGATAGGTATGGGAGCCAAGGGCTCGAAATGCCTCTTCGGGACCGTAGGAAGAGGACGACAGGCCGTCGGCGCCAAGCCCGACCCAGGCAAGGACGGGAATAAGGGACATTTTGTGAAACAGGGTAGGATCATCGAGCTTTTTGGGAGCGCCAACCACGGCCCGCCTGATTTTATTGCCCATGCCGGGCCTTCTCTGGTCGGGAGCATTATGGCTCACGAGGTCTCCTGTTAATTGGTCGTTTGTCCGGCTCCTGTTATTAACTATACGGTGGGTACGGTTATTTTCAATTGGGTGGTAAAACCAAATTCCTATCCCAAAGGCGCATGGCCTGCTGGTGCTCAAAAAATAAGCAAATGCCTGCCGCGATGGTTCAATCTTTTCCATTTTTAAATAGATATCTTCCGTTTCCCTAGATAACTTGCTGAAATAACAGCACATTGTCTCTATTGAAAAGCTGGCACGGCTTGTGCTCTTATCATTTCAAACAAGCACAACGATGTGCAGATAAGAAGTGATGGCAATGGCGCCTCTTCACCTACAGGTGAGGGGCGCCTTTTTAGTAATGGGATCAGGAAACGGGGAAACGGGCCTCGGAAGTAAAAAATTCAGCAGCAACTACAAAGGAGTATGACATGAAAAAAATGGCAAAGGTTCTCACACTGGCAATGACGCTGACCATGGCAGCAACCGGCATGGCCATGGCAACCCCGGCAACACAGATCTGGATCCCCTCCACAGACGTGAGGGATTTCAAGCAGGTTCACCTGGATATCGACAATTATGTGAGAACGTCCACCACCAAAGGGGTCAACGCTTACGACCTCGGTCTAGGGGTGGGGGTTCTTCCCTTTGAGAAACTCAAGATGGACATCGGCGTGGATTATATAGTTTATGGCGATGATACCTACGATGCTCACCCGGTTTATTTCAACGCCAAACTCGGGACTCCCGAAAACTCCCTGTTCTCCGGGTCGCCGGCTCTTGCAGTGGGAGGTTACGGCATTGGCACGGAAAAGAACCTTACCAATCAGAACGTGATTTATGGCCTTGCCGCAAAGACTCTCCCGGTTGTCGGCAGAATCTCGGCGGGATATTACAACGGCAACGGCGATGTGCTGGTAAACGCGGATGGGAATAAAGATAACGATGGCCTGCTTCTTTCCTGGGACCGCACCATCAGCGAAATATCCGACAAACTTTGGGCTGCAGTTGACTACCAGAGTGGCAAGACCTCATTGGGAGCACTTAGCTTCGGTGTCGCCTGGTCCTTTACGCCTACTGTCTCCGTCATCGCTGGTTATGACATCTATAACGCCAAAGGCGCGGCCGACACTTTCACCACCCAGCTTGACATCAATTTCTAGGCCTCCTTCGAATTTTATCGGGGGCTGCACAAGCCCCCATATTTTGCGAAGGGAACCATAACAGGCAAGGGGAGAAACGTCATGAAACTCATAGAAGCGATAATAAAACCGTTTAAACTGGATGAAGTAAAGGCAGCCCTGAATGAAGTGGGCATTGAAGGAATTACCGTCAGCGAAGTAAAGGGATTCGGCCGTCAGAAGGGCCATACCGAACTGTACCGGGGTGCTGAATATGTGGTGGACTTCATTCCCAAGGTTAAACTGGAGATAGCAGTCGACGACGACCAGGTGGCCAAGGTTGTTGAAACAATAGAAAGAGCCGCCAAGACAGGACGAATCGGCGATGGTAAAATCTTCGTCATTAACCTTGAAGAAGCACTGAGAATCAGGACCGGTGAAAAGGGAACAGAGGCAATTTAACCCACTGCTGAGAAACCGCGGGGTTGCCTGCTCAAAATATCCATAGCTAATGGAGGCTATTATGAAAGTTAAATCATCACTTATCAAGCTGCTCCTGATTGCTTCGGTCGTTATGGCCCCCGTTGCGATCTTTGCAGAGGAGGCTGCCCCCCCGGCAGCTACTACAAATGCAGTAACCGCTCCGGCCGTGGCAGTTGAAGCACCAGTTGCCGCCGCGCCGACTGAGGCAGCCGCTGCCGAAGTGCCGAAGACGGTGGACCCGGTTCTTAATACCGGCGACACCGCCTGGATCCTCACTTCGGCCGCCCTCGTCTTCTTCATGATCCCGGGCCTGGCCTTTTTCTACGGCGGCATGGTCAGGAGCAAGAACGTCCTCTCGACCATGATGCATTCCTTTGTCGCCATGGGCATCGTCGGCGTGCAGTGGGCGGTTATCGGCTACTCGCTGGCTTTCGGTCCTGATGCCTTCATGGGACTGATCGGCGAACATCAGCAAGGTGCTTCTGAACGGCCTGATCACCTTCAAGGACGGCGCCCCGGTCTACACCCTGTTCCAGAACGTGACCACCGAGCCGGGCGCGATCCCTGAATATGTCTTTGCCATGTACCAGTGCATGTTCGCCATGATCACCGTGGCCCTTGATCTCCGGCGCCCTGGCCGAGCGGATCAAGTTCTCCGCCTACTGCGTATTCGTGCTGCTCTGGACCACCCTGGTCTATGATCCCCTGGCCCACTGGGTCTGGATGACCGAAGGCTGGCTGTTCAAGAAGGGCGCCCTCGATTTCGCCGGCGGCACTGTCGTTCACCTCTCCTCCGGTATTTCCGCTTTGGCGGCGTTCATGATTTCCTCGGCAAGCGCCACGGCTTCCCAACGGAGCGCATGGCGCCCCACAACCTGCCGCTGACCATGCTCGGCGTCGGCATGCTCTGGTTCGGCTGGTATGGTTTTAATGCAGGTTCCGCCATTGTCGGCGTCAATTGCTCTGATGCAGCCGGCGGTCTGGCAGGACTTGCCTTCGCCACCACCACCATCGCCCCGGCAGCAGCAGGACTCTCCTGGATGATCGCCGAGTGGATCCATGGCGGCAAGCCCTCCGCTCTCGGTTTCGGCTCCGGCGTGGTGGCCGGACTGGTCGTCATTACCCCGGCCGCCGGCTTCG
>CAWAFF010000093.1:0-18608 GCA_963780945.1 uncultured delta proteobacterium
CAGTCTGGGACACCAGAACCGGCACCGTTACCTTTGCCTCCCTTTCCCCGGCAATAATCGAGCAGTTTGAGATCCAGTTCAAGAAGACCTTCGAGGGCCTGCGTCTGGTGGCAGTGCACCCGTATGCTCGTGCCGAACAGATGCTTGGGGAAGAGCTGAAGGCTGCCCTGCATCAGGCAAATCAAGCTGGCAGTGACGCAGCCCTTGATCTTATCAGGAGCAATCAGTGGCTTGGCTGGGATTTCTTCCTCTGGCTGATGTTTCGCACCATGAACGATAGCTCTGAATACCGTGTGACCAGCCCTGGCCATGCCGCCATCAATGACCCTTTTGTAGCCTATGTCAACGATCGCCTTGTCCTTCTCTATGCAGGGGAAAATGGCCAGCAGAAGATTACCGTCGCCGGCCCCCAGGACCATTTCAGCGAGGTGCGGAATGCACTGCAGAACAGCAAGCGGATAACTGAAGCAACCCTTTATCTGGAGAAGGAAGAGCACATCTGGCGGGTGACGCTGAAGGGGGAAATGTTTCATTTCGCATCGTTGAAGGCACCGGCTGTAAGGATTGAAAAGGATGATACCGTCGACGAGCTGAGTGAGCGGGAGGCAGTTTTTTTTGAAAGGATGTTTGTGCTGGAGCAGGGCCTGCAGCTTTTTGACAGCCTCTACGCCGCGTTTCTGGAGTTGCGCCTTACCAAGGCCTGGGATGGGGAATTTGCCAAAATAAACCATTGGCTGGCATCAGTCTGAACCGAAAGCTGGCAAGATTGAGGCTCAGAAGTTATGCCAGGTTACAGTGCTGATATTTTAGATATTTAAAATAATAGACTATGAAGAACAGCCGTCGATTTATTCTGTCTTTACAAATTACAGGAGCTGGATCCAAGATTACTTGGCCCCTGGCTCCTGTTTTTTTTGCCGGCGCTCTTCCAGAAACATATCAATTGCCAGGAGGAAGACCCCGACACAAATGGCCGAATCAGCCACGTTGAAGGCTGGCCAATGGTGCTGATACCAGTGGGCATCCAGGAAGTCGATAACCTCTCCCAATCTGATCCGGTCGATGAGATTGCCCAGGGCACCAGAAAAGATAAGAGAGAGGGATATTGCGGCAAACTTCTGGTCGGGCCGCAGTCGGTAGAGCACCGAAAGGAGGACGATGATGGCAACCACCGAGATCAGTATGAAGAAAGGAATGCGGTAATTGAAGTCAGAGAGGAAGCTAAAGGCCGCTCCCTTGTTACGCATGTAAGTTATGTTGAAAAAGTTTTCGATGACGGTGATGGAGCTGTGCAGGTCCATCATCTTGTCTATGTACACTTTTGTCACCTGATCAATGGTGATGATCAGTGACGATAAGGCGAAAAAAACAGCGTATTTAAATTTCATGAAATTCCTGTCGCCTGCTTTTTATTTTACTGCGGCAAGGCATTTGGGGCAGATGCCGGGGTGCTCACTATCCTGCCCCAATTCTTCATCATAACACCAGCAACGCTCGCATTTCTCGCCCGGTGCGGCAGTAACCTTTATTTTCAACCCCGCTATCCCTTCGGCCACAAAACAGTCAGCCTCGACAACGCCAACCAGTTCTGCCTTGGAAACAATGAGGATGCTCTTCAGTTCCGTGGCATAAGGATGAAGCAGCGAATGGATCTCCGGCGGTGCCTCAATGGCGACGGCAGCATCCAGGGAATGGCCGATGATCTTCTGCACCCGGGCCAGCTCCAGTGCTTTCGAAACCTCCGAGCGCACTTTCATGATCGCTCCCAGCGCTCCGCCAGGGCATCGTCCTTCCGCTCCGGTTTGAGTGCCGGGAAGTGGGCCAGGTGGACGCTCTCCTCGCGTGAGCCCGGCATGAAGCGCCAGACCTCGTCGGCGGTGAAGGAGAGCACCGGCGCCACCAGTCACCAGGGCGTCGAGGATCTGGTACATGGCCGTCTGGGCGCTGCGCCGCTCCAGCGAATCCTTTTGCTGGTGTAGACCCGGTCCTTCAGGATGTCGAGGTAGAAGGCGCTCATCTCCACGTGTGCAGAAGCCGTTGACTGCATGGTAGAGGACATGGAATTCGCAGTCGTCGTAGGCGGTCAGCACCTTCTCCTTCAGGAGCTCCAGCTGGTGCATGCGCCCAGCGGTCGATCTCCGGCATTTCGGCAAACGGCACCGCTGTCGGTTGCCGGATCGAAGTCGCGCAATGTTGCCGAGGATATAGCGGCAGGTGTTGCGGATGCGGCGGTAGGCTTCGGCGAGCCGGGTCAGGATCTCCTGGGAGATGCGGATGTCGTCCCGGTAGTCCTGCGCGGCAACCCAAAGGCGGAGGACTTCGGCGCCGATATTTCTTGATGACATCTTCGGGCGCCACGACGTTGCCCACCGATTTGCTCATCTTGCGGCCGTGGCCGTCCACGACGAAACCGTGGGTGAGGACGGCCTTGTAACGGGGCGACGCCGCGGGTGCCGACGCTGTCCGAGCAGGGAGGAATGGAACCAGCCGCGATGCTGGTCGCTCCCCTCCAGATACATGTCGGCCGGTGAGCGCAGGTTGGGATTCGGTTCCAGCACGGCTGCGTGCGAAACGCCCGAATCGAACCAGACATCCAGGATGTCGTTTTCCTTCTCAAAGCGCCGCGAGCCGCATTTCGGGCAGGCGGTTCCGGCGGGGAGCAGCTCTTTCGGCGCTCCAGTCGAACCAGACGTCGGAGCTTTCCTTTTCGAAGATCTCGGCGACATGGTCCATGATCGTGCCGTCGGCGATGTACTTCGCCGCAGGCGGTGCAGGAAAAGCGGTGATCGGCACGCCCCAGGAGCGCTGGCGGGACACGCACCAGTCGGGGCGGTTCTCGATCATGCCGTAGATCCGCTCCCGTCCCCATTTCGGGAATCCACTCCACCTGGTCGATGGCTTTCAGCGCCTTGTCGCGCAGATCATTGGCCTTCATGCTGATGAACCACTGCTCGGTGGCGCGGAAGATGATCGGTTTCTTGCAGCGCCAGCAGTGGGGGTAGGAGTGGCTGATCTTCGAGGTCTGGAGCAGCGCCTCGACCTCGATCAGTTTGTCGATCACGCTCTGGTTGGCGGGAAAAACCTGCTGGCCGCCGAAGAATTCGACAGTCTGGCCAGATATTTGCCGTGGTTGTCGACCGGATTGTAGATCTCCAGCCCCTCTTTCAGGCGCCAGCTCATAATCCTCCTGGCCGTGGCCGGGGGCGGTGTGAACGCAGCCGGTGCCGGCTTCGAGGGTGACATGGTCGCCGAGGAGCATGATGGAATCGCGATCGTAAAAGGGATGCCGGCAGAGCTTTTTCTCCAGCAGATCGGCCTTGAAAGTGGCGATGACATTGCCCGATCAGGCCGGTGGCCTTGAGGAAGGAATCCTTCAGCCCTTCGGCGACGATCAGAACCTCCTTGCCGGTCTTCAACAGCGCCACGTAATCGAGCTCCGGATGGAGGCAATGGCCAGGTTGGCGGGGAGGGTCCAGGGGGTGGTGGTCCAGATGACGACGGAAGCCTTTTTCCCGGCAAGTGCCGGGAGCTGCCGGAGATGTCATCTTTCAGCGGAAACTTGACGAAGATCGAAGGGGAGGTGTGATCGGCGTACTCGACCTCGGCCTCGGCCAGGGCCGTGACGCAGGAGGAGCACCAGTGCACCGGCTTCTTCCCCTTGTAGAGGCCGCCGTTCTCGGCAAAGCGGGCCAGTTCGCGGGCGGTCAGCCCTTCGTAGCCGTAGTTCATGGTCAGGTAGGGATTTTCCCACTCGCCGAGGATGCCCAGGCGCTCGAACTCCTGCTTCTGGATATCGACGAATTTGGCGGCATAGTCCCGGCATTGCTTGCGCATCTCCAGCTTGGACATTCATGTTTCTTCGAGCCGAGGTTTTTCTCCACCTGCAGCTCGATCGGCAGGCCATGGCAGTCCCAACCCGGTACATAGGGGGCATGGAAGCCGCTCATCCGTTTGCTTTTCAGAACGATATCCTTGAGAATTTTATTGAGGGCGTGACCGATATGGATATGGCCGTTGGCGTAAGGGGGGCCGTCGTGCAGTACGTAGAGAGGTTTACCCTTGCCGGCAGCTTCAAGTTTTTTGTAAAGCCCATCTTTCTCCCAGCCGGCAAGGATTTCCAGCTCCTTCTGGGCCAGGTTGGCTTTCATGGGAAAAGCGGTGACGGGCAGATTCAGCGTCTCTTTATAATTCATTATCAAAGCCTCCAGAAACAATCCGTTTGGTGCGGACAAGCGTTATAAATTACAAGGAACATATTGAAATGTCAAGGTTAAACGGGGATTTAGTTGTATTCCGCAGGATGAAGTGGTATATGTCTGGCTGTTTTTTCAGGAGGAGCAGTTTTAATGACACAAAACAGCACTGAATCCTTTTGGGGTGGGATAGTAAAGGCAATGGGACTGGTATTTGGTGACGTCGGAACCAGCCCGATTTATACCCTTACCGTTATCTTTGCTTTGACTGCCCCGACACGCACCAATGTCTTCGGCATTCTCTCCCTGGTCTTCTGGACCATGACCATTCTTGTTACCGTAGAATATGCCTGGCTTGCCATGAGCCTTGGACGAAAAGGGCAGGGGGGACAATCGTCCTCAGGGAGATCTCTGAAGCTGGTCAAGTCCGGCCGGCTGGTCGCCTTTGCGGGCTTTTTGTCTTTTCTCGGGGTCTCGCTGCTTCTGGGTGACGGCGTCATCACCCCCGCCATCAGTATCCTATCTGCCGTGGAAGGGATGCTGCTCATTCCCGCCTTCAGTGGCCTTTCCCAGGGTGTACTTGTTGCCATTGCCGCCACCATCGCCGTCGGTCTTTTTGTGATTCAGCATAAAGGGACCGACAAGGTCGCCCGCGCCTTCGGCCCGATCATGGTGGTCTGGTTTGTGGCGCTTGCTGCGTCTGGCCTCGTTTCCATCTCTGCAATGCCGGAGATAGTGACAGCCATCAGTCCCCATCATGCTCTTAACTTTTTTCGGGAAAGGCTTTGCAGGCTTTTTCGTTCTCTCCGAGGTCATCCTCTGCTCCACCGGCGGCGAAGCACTCTACGCCGACATGGGGCATCTTGGCCGCCGGCCGATCATCCGCGCCTGGTATTTCGTGTTCGTCGCGCTTTTTCTCAACTACCTGGGGCAGGGGGTGTTCATACTTCATCATCCCGGCGCAAAAAACATCCTTTTCGGCATGGTGCAGAGTCAGGCCTCCAGTGCTCTACATCCCGTTCCTGCTCTTGACAATCATGGCGACCATAATTGCCTCCCAGGCGATCATCAGCGGGGTCTTTTCCATTGTCTACCAAGGGATAACCACCCGCATCATGCCGCTGATGAAGGTTGACTACACCTCCAGCCATCTTAAATCACAGATCTATATCGGCGCTGTCAACTGGGGGCTGATGATAGCCGTCATTATCGTCATGATCGTCTTCAAGGCGTCGAGCAACCTGGCGGCGGCCTATGGCATGGCGGTCACCGGTTCCATGACCATTACCGGGATCATGATGATTATCGTTTTCTCCCACACCCTTAAAAAATGGAAGGTCCCCATCGCCCTTCTCGTCACCCTGCTTGACCTGATCTATCTCAGTTCGACTTTTTCCAAAATCCCCCACGGCGCCTATTGGTCCATAATCCTTGCCTCCATTCCCTTTGTTACCATCATGATCTGGACTAAAGGTCAGCGTGCGCTTTACCGGGCGCTGAAGCCGCTTGATATGGAAACTTTCCTCATTTCCTTTGAGCAGATTTACGCCAAGGCAAAAAACATTCCCGGCACCGGCCTGTTTTTCACCAAGGAATGGCAGACCGTTCCGCCCTATGTTGTCCATTGTATGATCCGCAGCAACATCATCTATGAACGCAACGTCATGATCTCCATTACCCGCACCGATGAGCCGTTCGGCCTTAGCATCCTGCAAAAGACGGACATTGCTGCAGGTCTCGAGGCTTTTGAGATTGTCGTCGGCTACATGGAGATCATCGACATTGAAGGCATCCTGAAGGAGCACGGTATTCGGGAGAAGGTCATTTTTTACGGTATCGAGGATATTGCCACAGCAAATCCCGTCTGGCGGCTGTTTGCCCTGCTGAAGAAGCTGACCCCCACCTTTGTTCAGTTCAACAAGCTGCCGGCCAGTCGGTTGCAAGGGGTTGTAACCCGGGTTGAAATGTAACTTCTTTGAGCTGAAAAACGCCCATCTGCGGCGTTGCTCTCGTCCCTCGTCACTCGGCGTACTGATGTACGCCTCGCTTCTCAGTCCTTCGAGCGCCTTGCACCTGGGCATTTTTGAGCTCAAAGGTTTGTATCTGAAAAACGCCCATCTGCGGCGTTGCTCTCGTCCCTCGTCACTCGGCGTACTGGTGTACGCCTCGCTTCTCAGTCCTTCGAGCGCCTTGCACCTTGGCATTTTTGAGCTCAAAGGTTTGTATCTGAAAAACGCCCATCTGCGGCGTTGCTCTCGTCCCTCGTCACTTGGCGTACTGGTGTACGCCTCGCTTCTCAGTCCTTCGCGCGCCTTGCACCTGGGCATTTTTGAGCTCAAA
Organism: uncultured delta proteobacterium; assembly: GCA_963780945.1. Taxonomy (GTDB): domain Bacteria; phylum Desulfobacterota; class Desulfuromonadia; order Geobacterales; family Geobacteraceae; genus Geotalea. The sequence continues at coordinate 6,534 of CAWAFF010000093.1, forward strand.
GGGTTTGTATCTGAAAATACGCTCATCTGCGGCGTTGCTCTCGGCCTTCGTCCATCGGCGTACTGATGTGCGCCTCAAACCTCAGCCTTTCAAACGCTTGCACCAGAACATTTCGACCGGGAAGCTATGGAGCTGTGGCAGGCTCACTTGTTTCGCCGGCAGGGGCACTGCTGGCGCTGAGTTCATCTCTGTTTTTTGAAAATTGGCGGGCCAGGTCGGTATCGACCACGTAAAGACAGACATCCCGGGCGCCGTTTCTTGTGTAGCGGAATTTGCTGCAGAGATTGTTCATCAGGAAGGTGACGTCGTTGCGGATCTTCTTGTCGTAGGTCTTGAACTCAGGCCGGCCGTAATCCTTTATTGCCTGCCTGAAGTTGGCGTTCTCCAAAAACGGGTCCAATGCTTTTTCCTTGAGGTTGAAGATGTAGCGTTCCCGCAAGGCCGCAAACTGTGACGTCTTTGTAAGCTCCTTTCCCTCTGCCAGGATTTCCTGGGTTAGAGTCCTTGCCGCATACTCCTTCTGTGTCTCACCACGGAAAACCAGTCGCGTCTCTCGCCCCACCTTTGGCCCCAACAGTCGATTTTCAATTCCCTCAAAAAAACCTTCGCTGATCTGTAGTCTATCGCCGGTGAAGCGACAGGTCTCGGTTCCTCCAGATTCAAAGTTGATGGCGAATAGATAATTCTGAATCTCTCGTGCAATCTGCTCCTCATTATAGTAATAGAGGGACTCCTTGACCTCCTGGAGCACAGTGTAGGCATACAGGCGCAGGAGCGAGTCGAGAAACCCTTCCGGCACGGGAATCCCCAGGTCGGGTCTGACCTTGGTGAAGTAATTGCACAGCACCGACATGTTGATCAGGGCATCCTTGCGCATATAGGTGGAGTAGAAATCGCTGAAAATATTGATGGCATCCCGGCCTGAGAAACCCTGGTCACCCTCTATCTCCGATTCCGCAATTATCCGCCGCCGCCGTTTTGCCGTCAGCCGCTTGCGATCTTCCTCATCCAGCCACGGAGGGATGTAACCGGTGTAGATCTCCATCTTGAGCAACTGCAGGTTTTCATCGCAGAACTTGGCGTATTTGGCGGGGTTGGGAATCCACTCCAGCATGGCCTCGGAACGGTGATGCATGCGGGTCGAGATGATGACTCTGGCAAAATTGTGCAGCACCCGTGGCAGAAAGCTGTCGTCGATGTGCTTGCCGAAGATATTGCGGTAGATCTCCACCTCGGTGTTGAGATCCAGGACATAGGGTATCTTGATGAACTCGATCCGGTCAGGAAAAGGATGGAAAAGCCCTCGATATTCCTTTTGTCCTCAGGGTTCATCAGGGCGATGAAGAGGGAATCGACATTCTCCTCCAGGTCCTCCACCTTGTGCATCCCCTCGCTGATGATATTGTGCAGCTCGATCAGCCGTTCCGCGTTGTGGGACTTGATGTCCATCAGGGCATAGATGCCGTTGTTGGTCTTGGCAAACTGGGAGAAGATGTATTTCACCTGCGTTGCTGTCGCCCAGCAGGGTGTTGATCTTGCTCTGCAGCATGCTCGTTGGTAACAATACTGATACTCGCATCGGCTTGTCACCCGGGGTTGAAAACGCTGATCCCTTCGCCGAGCCTGCGGTTGAAGCGGTAGGGACGGGCATATATCATTCTTAGCACCTCTGCCGGGTCTTTCACTCTCGCTCAGAGCGCCTGATAGATCGAGCTGCAGATGGTGCAGGGGGTCTCTCGGAAGACCCAGTCGTATTCCTTTTCGGTGAAAAGCTTCCACTTGAACTCGTCGTTTTTGAAGAGGTCGTCGAAAAAGGCCGGCGGTGCGCTTTGGGATCAACAGGAGCGGGTTGTCGTGGCAGGGGCAGGTGACCTCCACGAAGTCGCCGTTCCGGTCACATGGCGTGTTTTTCGTTTCGGAAGATTCTGCCCCTGATCCAGTTCATATTCATCGAGCAGGGTCGAAAGCTTGTCGAGAAGACTGGTCACCTCGTGGCGTATGAAGCTTGCCAGTCTGCTGCCGGTCAGAGCCGCCAGACCACCTCGTAGCGTGTCCCTCTTCGCTGTTGGCATACTCCTCGAATTTCATCAGCAGGTTATTGAGAAAGGTGCTCTTGCCGCTGCCGGGGGGGCCCTCGAAGATGTAGATCTTGTTCTGCTGCGCGCCCCGCCTCCATGGCCTCCACCAGGTTGATCAAGCGGTTGGCAAACAGCCGGTCGGCGAAAAAAGGGTGGTCGGCATTCTCGACAAAAAGTCGATGGCAGTCATAGTAGACGTAGTGGATCGATTCAGGGTCGTCAGGGTACTCATCGGCCTCTCCCCCACATAGCTGACAATCATGTCATGGAAAACCTGGAACACGTTGCGGACGATTCGTTCCGGGTTGGCGGCCAGCAGCTGCAGGAACTCCTCGAACGGCAATGGTTCCCGCTGGTCCCAACTGGTGACGCTGCGCTTGATTTGCTGAAGTGCCTGGGCGATGTCAGTCATGAGCGGTTTCCGTTTCCAGGGGTGATTTGCTCAGTTTGCGTTTGTCCATTGTGTAAAGAACTCGCTGCCATTTGAGTTGTTGCCCTTCCGTTTCCTTGACGGCCAGTCGTTCCACGGGTGCTGCCGGTTCCAATTCGCTGGTTTCCAGCTGGACCGGCCCCCCCCAGAGAAATTCGATGCCCACCATGGTGTTGGCAATGAATTCCTTAACCAGCGGTTTTTCTTCAAACCGATGTTCCAGGTACAGCCTGCCGTTCCCCTTTTCATCGTTTATTTCCAGGTGGGGGGGGTGGTAGAGGGTGTCGAGAAGCATTTGGCGGTAGTCAACGGCTTTTCTGCTTTTGACGTAATACTGCCAGACCATTCTTTGCCGGTCCAGTCTCCTGTCGACCACAAACAACTTGTGCTGGTTGACGAAATCCTGGTCGATAAAGGTGTTGAGAAAGGTGAAGTCGCAGAAGTTCTCCCGCACTCCAAAGATGTACTCAAGCCCCTCTCCGGTCTTGTTGTCGAACTTTTCCCTGGCATGGATGTCACGCAGCATCTGGAATGGGATGCTCCGTTTCCCCTTCTCCGCCAGGTCATCGATGGTTGAAAATATGCGCATACCGAGGGCGTAGGGATTGAGCCCTACCCGAGGCAGTGACGTGACCCCGGCATGAACCCGGGCGAAATCCACCTCGTGTTCACGAATCCGGTCATCCTGGAGAAAGAGTTTCTCGTGCCAATAACTGGCCCAACCCTCATTCATGATTTTGGTCCGGATCTGAGGTTGGAAGTAAATGGAAGTCTTGCGCACGATATGCAGCACCGACTTCATCCATTTGTTCTCGTTACGGTTGAGGAAAGGGGAGTATTCCATCAGGTACTGGAGCAGGTCCAGCCGCGGCTTGAGGTTGGGCTGTTCCTGCCTGGCGAAAACGGCGTCCAGTTCAGGATACTTTTTCAGGGTGTCGGCAATGAAGGTCTGCTCCCCCAACTCACCAAACCTGGTGAGGGTGCTGTTGTAGCGTTCTATTTCCTGAACATATTCCTGGATTCTCACCTTCTTTTCCGACTGAAGAAAGGTATCGAAGTAGTAGTTGAGATTGCTGGAAAGGGAAGGGGCAACGGCGCGGCTTGCCGTTGACAGCTCATGGAAATACCCGACCAGGTTGTCGATGGCGCGGCCAAATTCAATGACGTAGTCAACCCAGCGCCCTTTTTCCGATCGCAGTCGCGCGACCAGCCTTTTATCGGCCAGCGCCTGGCCTGTCAGGTCGTAATCCCAGGTGAGGCGGAAATAGAGGTTGTTCTGGAAAAAATCGATGTGGGCCAGCACATGGTAAAAGATCATCACGTTCAGCCAGTCCGGATTGTTGTCGTTGTAAAAGGAGATGGGGGGGTGGGTATTGATTACCGTCTCATAGGGATTGTAGGGGTAGAGCTCGTATTTTTCCCTCCCCTTCAGGACCTCCACGTCGTGAACCCAGTAATCATAAAGGGTTGGGATCATCGCCTTGGGCGACAGCTCAAGCATATCGCGGTTGGTAACGATATACTCCAGCGTCTCGTCCTGAAAGCGCAGGCCGGCATCCTTTGCCCTCTCCTTGCAGCCTTCCATGATCAATTTGGTGTGCTGGTTGATCAGCTCCATAGGCTCTCCAACCTACCGGTTCAGGAGATCAGCTTCTTGATTCCTTCGATGAGACGAGGTTCTTCGGCTTCCTCCGTCCAAAACGTCCAGTCGCAGCACATCCGCCCTCTCCTTGAGGAGGCCTGAGACTGGTCAGGTATTGTTCCACTTCCGTCTGGCGCCCGGCGGAATAGGCCATGTTCGGCAATGGTTATCCCCATCCTGTTGGTATAGGTCAGCATCTGTCGTATTTCCGGGATTGCCTTGCTCCCTCCGTATCCCAGTCGTCACCGTCCGTGCCGTGAAAAACGTAGATGTTGTAGTCCTTGGCCAGGCTCTCCTTTTCGACGATCTCATTGACCAACCGATAGGCGGAGGCCACCTTGGTCCCGCCTGCAACCCTGAGCCGGTAATAGCTTTCGAAATCGGGAACTTCCCTGGCCTCATTGTCGTGGAGGATAAAGCGGCGATTCCACCTGACGGGCAAACTGGTACAGCAGCCAGCAGTAAATCATCACATGCTGCGATACCACCAGCTCGGTCGCTTTACCTTCCATGGAACCGGAATAGTCTCGGACGAAGAAGACCAGCGCCTGGGATTCATAATCCTATATCCCGTGAAAGGATACGGTAGACCTTGTCTTTGGGGGAGATGAGAAAGCGGGTGGTGTCAATGTTGGTGATATCAGGGACATTGCCGAGGCTGATATTGGTTTCCAGGATCTTTCGCATGGTGGTTTTCTTGTCAAGCAGCTGGCCAAAGCCCCGGTTCCTGTCGGTGAGATCATAGGTGTAGCGGGTAAGGGAGCTTTTTTTGCCTTTGTCTTTGAGGTTCGGCAGCTGAAAAGTCTCCGTGAGAATTTTTCCCAGGTCATAGGCAGTTGACTCAAGCTCGTGACTTTCTCCCTCCCCCTTGCCTGCTTCGCCTTCCCCTGCGCCTTCCTCGGGGCGAACCGGTTGTTCGCCAAGGATATCCCCTTCCTCCTCACTTCCCGTGCCGCCGTTGGTGCCGTCTTCACCGGTGGGGGAGGGAATGCGGTCATGGTAAAACTTCTCCTCGACAGTGGTGGGAATGACAACAAATTTCTCCTTCCCGCCCGGGGTAGGCTTGACCAGTTTGCCGATACGAATTTTACGCGGAAAGCCATCCTTTTCCCGCATCTTGTCCCGCTCCAGCAGCTCATGGATGGAGCGGATCCGGGTCGTATAGGTCCCTTCTGCCGCTGGTGGATCCAGGGAGGCGAAGGGATTGTTGTTTACGTCGTTGAAATCCGCCACTAGATCTCATCCTCCTGGCTGCAGAAGTACTCGATGGTCTTCTGGGCGCAGGTGCGGCAGTAATTGAGCTTGTGGAGCATGGTGGTAATCATGCGGTCGTAAAGCTTCTGGTTTTCTTCATTGGTGCGGTTGGCCAGGGCACCGATCAGGCTGCCGGCACCGGCAATATCCGATTTCAGTCGCACATCGGTCACCGCCTTGACAAGTTCCAGGTTGTCCATGAAGTCGTAATTGGGCTCCACCGAGATCTTCTGTCCATAGATCTTACGGATGGAGGTCCGGAAAGATTCACGCTGCTCCTCGGTTTTCAAGCCGATCCTTTCTTCGATGTTGCGCACGTAGCGTTCGTCGATCTTGAGGGCTTTCAGCTCGCCAGTCTGTGGGTCCTTGTATTTCCACATCTTGTCCGGCCCCAGATTCTCAGCATCGATGCCGATGATCATGTTGACGTAATTGAGCACATCCTTGCGGATAGCGAAGGGCTCATCCATGTAGGCGTTGAACATCTCCGTCATGATCCTCTCCCGGTAAAGGGACTTGGCGATCTTCAGGTCCTCCAGGTATTTTGCCCGGTCGTTGGCATCGGAGACATAATCGAGCACCACCCGTTCCAGCGCCTTGAAGACATCGATGGCGATCATGCAGCGCCCTTCATTGGTCTCAGAGCTCTCCACCATCAGCTGCACTGCCCGACCCACATTCCTTTGCCCAAGCCCCTTCTGCCCAAAGCGTTTGGTGATATCAGGATCCTGGCTGAGCATGTCGACCACTTCAGCCAGTGTTTTCAGGCTCTTTTCGCCGGCCACCTCACCGGCAGCCAGCTTCAGGGTCTCGATGGGGGTGAGCTTTTCCGAGCGGGGCAACCGGGTCATTACCGTTGCCACCGAGGCAGAATAGTTAAGGTTGGGGTCCTGGTGCAGTTCCTCCTTGGTCAGAGTCGTTTTCGTCTCACTGCCGATGGCATAGGTGGTGAGTTCCTCCTGCATCCGGTAATTAGTGTTGTGGGAGACGTAGCAGACTCTGCAGCGGTCGATGATGGGAGCCTCTTCCCGCTCGGCGAGAAAATGGTTGAATTCGGAGTTGTTGCTGGTGGCAATGATCAGGGTGTCTATAGGCCAGCGGTAGGCGTCGATTTCTATGACCCGGTTCTGAATTACCCCAAGATAGACCTGGACCAAGTCCTTTTTGTTTTTATAGATTTCGTCACTGAAGTGAATGCCGCCGCCGGCAACCCTTGCCAGTGCCCCCCGCCGCAGGTCAAAACGGTAGGGGTTGTTGACATCGGAAATGTGCAGCAACCGCTGGATAGATTCATCTCCTAACAGGTCAACCGCTGAAGAGGTAATCTTGTCCTTGGCCGCATATTTGCCGGTGACGGTGCCAGATTTCCGTAAGTCGGCACCGGGATGATCTCGACAAAGGTAAGCATCTCCTCCAGATTCCCACCGGTGAACTTGCGGATATCATTCCACATATAGCCGCTGTCTGCGCCGAGCGGACGATAGTTATCATAAAATTTGTCCAACTCCCTATCGGTAAAGCCAGTGGTCCTGGCGAGATGGTCCCGGCTCTCAGCCAGGTTGTCGAAGAGATTCATGGCCAGGATCATGGGGTCTTCATAGGTCTGTGACTCGATCACAGAAATTCGGCCATAACTGCCCAACTTGTCCATGTTCACCAGCCGGAAGGTATATCTACGGTTTTCATCCCTGCTCAGGAACTCGCGGTATTTGGCGCAGAGGTACTCGACAAAGAATGTTTTGCCATTTCCCGGCTCGCCGACCAGGACGAAGGCCATTTCCTTTGACGAACCCCCTTCGGCCGCGTCCTTGACGAAAGAAACAAAACTGTTGATTTCATCATACATGCCGACCGGATGTTTTCTCCCGGTGCGGAAGATCATGAAGTCATAGGTTGTCTTGCCGTTGACGACAATTTTCTCGATTTTCCCCTCAAGAATCATCCTCGCCACGCCCTGGAAGGCGTTTTCAAAGCAGCGCTTCCCTTCCTTCACCTGAGCAAGATGTTGGTTGAGGGTGCAGGTATGGTTGCTGTTCATGGATCACCTCCAGGGCATGATTAATATCAAGTTGATTATCCCACATAATTCGGGATCTCCAAGTTCAGCAATGAAAATTTTCAGTGAGGCAGGATTTATGGTGGGTCGTCGGGGTGAGGCTTGGAGGCACAAAAAAAGGGAGCGGACACATTGGTCCGCTCCCTTTAAGGTTTTGACAGCTTTTAAAATTACATCATGCCGCCCATTCCACCCATGCCGCCCATGCCGCCCATGCCGCCTGGCATTGAAGGCATTGCGCCTTCTTCTTTCGGCTTGTCGGCAATCATTGCCTCGGTGGTCAACATCAGACCAGCGATGGAAGAGGCATTCTGCAGCGCGCTGCGGGATACCTTGGTAGGGTCGATGATGCCGGCCTGGATCATGTCCACATATTCGTCATCGGCAGCGTTGTAACCGAATGCATCCTTGCCGTTTTTAACTTTGTCGACAACGATGGATCCATCGACACCGGCGTTCTGTGCGATCTGACGGATCGGTTCTTCGAGGGCACGCTTGATGACGTTAACGCCGAACTGCTGCTCGGTGGAAAGCTTGAGGCCTGTCCAGGGCAGCTCATGGCGCGCAGGTAAGCGACGCCGCCGCCAGGGACGATGCCTTCGTCAACCGCTGCGCGGGTTGCGTGCAGTGCGTCTTCCACGCGTGCTTTCTTTTCTTTCATTTCAATTTCGGTAGCAGCGCCGACTTTGATCACGGCGACGCCGCCGACCAGCTTGGCCAGGCGCTCCTGGAGCTTCTCCCGGTCGTAGTCGCTGGTGGTTTCTTCGATCTGGGCGCGGATCATCTTGACGCGGCCCTGGATTTCTTCCTCGTCGCCGGCGCCGTCGATGATGGTGGTGTTGTCCTTGTCGATGGTGATGCGCTTGGCCTGGCCGAGCATGTCGATGGTGGTGTTCTCGAGCTTGAAGCCGACTTCTTCGGAGATGACCTTGCCGCCGGTCAGGATGGCGATGTCTTCCAGCATGGCCTTGCGGCGATCGCCGAAGCCCGGGGCCTTGACGGCGCAGACGTTCAGGATGCCGCGCAGCTTGTTGACCACCAGGGTCGCCAGCGCTTCGCCTTCGATGTCTTCGGCGATGATCAGCAGCGGACGGCCGGATTTGGCGATCTGCTCCAGAACCGGGAGCAGGTCCTTCATGTTGGAGATCTTCTTGTCGTGGATCAGGATGATGGCGTTTTCCATGAGCGCTTCCATGCGCTCGGGATCGGTCACGAAGTAGGGGGAGAGGTAGCCGCGGTCGAACTGCATCCCTTCGACGGTCTCCAGGGTGGTCTCCATCGCCTTGGCTTCTTCGACGGTGATGACCCCTTCCTTGCCGACTTTTTCCATCGCCTCGGCGATGATGTCGCCGATGGTCTTGTCGTTGTTGGCGGAGATGGTGCCGACCTGGGCGATCTCTTTGTGGTCCTTGATCGGCTTGGAGATCTTCTTCAGCTCAGTCGATCAGACGGTCGACGGCCTTGTCGATGCCGCGCTTGATATCCATCGGGTTGTGGCCGGCGGCAGACGAGCTTCACGCCTTCACGGTAGATCGCCTGGGCGAGGACGGTGGCGGTGGTGGTGCCGTCGCCGGCGACGTCGGAGGTCTTGGAAGCGACTTCCTTGACCATCTGGGCGCCCATGTTCTCGAACTTGTCTTCGAGCTCGATCTCTTTGGCGACGGTGACGCCGTCCTTGGTGATGAGCGGTGCGCCGTAGGACTTCTCGATGACGACGTTGCGGCCCTTCGGGCCGAGGGTGACTTTAACGGCGTCAGCAAGAGTATTGACACCTTTGAGGAATGCTACGGGCTTCCTGCCCGAATTTGATATCTTTGCAGCCATCTTAAATGATCCTCCTTAAAATTTATCAGTCTATGTTGTAATTACCTTGTTACTTCTCAATCACGGCGAGGAGTTCATCCTCGCGCATCATCAGATACTCTTTGCCGTCGAGTTTGATCTCGGTGCCGGAGTACTTGCCGAAAAGAACCTGGTCGCCGACTTTAACGTCGAGCGGGAGGAGCTTGCCTTCTTCGGTCTTCTTGCCATGGCCGGCGGCGATGATTCCCCTTCTGCGGCTTCTCTTTGGCGGAATCAGGGATGAAAAGTCCCCCGGCAGTTTTGGTCTCTTCTTCGACCCTCTTCACGATCACACGGTCATGCAACGGTCTTAGCTTCATGCGATACTTCTCCTTTCCTTGGGGATAGATAACAATATTGATTTAAAAAATATTAGCACTCAATCCAGCTGAGTGCTAATCATGGGGTAAATATAAACATGGTATGGGTAAAAATCAAGTCTTTAATGGAAAAAAATTATCGGGGTCAGGTTTTAAGCTTGTGAGGGAAGGTGCTTCGGCCCTGTCAGCGGGCTAGGGAGGATGTTCGCTGGGCGAAAATGTCGGTGATGGTTTTGGCCATCTCGGCTGCCAGTCGCTGGGCCATACGTTGCTGTTCCAAAGCAACTGTGGAATTGTCATGTTCAAAAAAAGCTTCAACAGGAAGATTTATTTCCAGGGTTGGGTCCTTCTGCTCAGATTCAACGGTGCAATTGGGCTTTTGCCCGCAGTTCGGTGGCACAGCAGCCGGAATTTTCTATATAACTCCACAACTCGCCACTCTAGATACCCGCCCGGTCAACCATGCCGGGTCAATGTCCTTTATCTCATCCTTGAGAATATAGTACCATTTCACATCGGTGCGATACCGCCCTTTATTCAGATTGTCGACGAACTCATTGAAAACGGTCTCGCTCAATGTTTCGGGGACAAGGCTGGTGGTAAAAGGTAAGATATAGACAATGTTATCTTCGGGTGCGGGATTAAATGCCGGTGACAAGGTAACCTTCGCCCCTGAGGCGCACCCAGCCAGCAGCAAGAGCGAAACCACAGAAATAGCCTTAATTGCAGCGTGAAACTCACTAAACCTTCCTTTTAGCCATTTCTTCGGCATAGAACTTGTGGTAAAGGACTTCCCACTCCCTGCTTCCAGGTACTTTTGCCTGGGCATAAGAGGTAAGTTTTTTTCTAACCGCTTGATCAATATCCTCTGCCACGGAAAAAAAATCAGCTATAGAATCCTTGATGGCGCCCAAAGAACGGGCCTCCTCAGGAAAATCGGCCAGGTCGTCCACCACAGTTTATCGTAGATCTTGTGGGCGAGGTGTGAAATACGATCTTCAGAAATTTGCATTGTGACCCCGGGTGAAGATTAATTGGTTGAGGTAATGGATGGACACTAAAGAACCATCTTCCTGTCTTTAGCCAGCTTCTCCTTGATCATGCGCAACATCTTGTGCTGGTCTATGCCGGTCGCTCCATTGCCCATGCTACGCAGAGTCTGGTCAAGAAGTTGAGCCGCATCTTTCTCCAGGGAGTCTTCAGCCTTGATGTCAGCACTGATGGCGCTTTTAATGGCATTGAGTGCGGCAGTCCTGTCTTGTTTGAGTTCTATCAGCCCAGCGGCGGATAGATCCCCCAGCACCTTCTCTGCCAGTTTGCTGATCTGGTCTTCCTTAAGTCGCATCAGCCGCCCCTTTACGTTTTTAAACTACATTTCTCAGATAGCTGCCCATTTTACGTTATCCCATTAAAAAAGCAACCTTTTCCAGAGCCTTTTACCGCAACGGGTTTTTCTGTTGTAGTTCGTCGTTGACCTGTACTCCTGACACTGTTATTTTAGCAAAGATTAACATTCTGTAAGCAGTGGGAGGTTAGAAGAAAATGTTGATTGTAATGAGTTATACTGCCGACCAGGCAGAGATCGAGGCCGTTGTCAGTGCAGTTGAAGGGATGGGTTATCAGGCACGGCCGATACCCGGCGGTGAGAGAACCGCCATTGGCGTACTTGGTAATACCGGCTATGTGGATGACGTGGTGATCAGGGACCTGCCCGGGGTTCAGGAAGTAATCCACGTTTCCAAGCCTTATAAATTAGTTTCCCGTGCTTTTCATCCCCAAAGCAGCATCATTAATGTTAAAGGTGTGCAGATTGGCGAGGGGTGCCCTCCCGTGGTTGCAGCCGGTCCCTGCGCGGTGGAAGGGGAAGAGCAGATAATCAAGACTGCCCTGGCGGTGAAGGCTGCCGGTGCAGTGCTGTTACGCGGCGGTGCCTTCAAGCCGAGAACTGGCCCCCACACTTTCCAGGGCCTCAGGGAAGAAGGGCTGAAATTGCTGGCTCTTGCCGGCAAAGAGAGTGGCCTGCCCATAGTCACGGAAGTGATGAGCCCTGAAAATGTCGGCATTGTGGCAGAACATGCGGACCTTTTACAGGTTGGCGCCCGCAATATGCAGAATTTTGATCTTCTGCGGGAACTGGGGCGGATAAGAAAGCCGGTGCTACTGAAGCGGGGAATGAGTGCCACCATAGAAGAGTTTCTTGCCGCCGCGGAATATATCCTGGCTGAGGGCAATCCCAATGTAATTCTTTGTGAGCGTGGCATCCGCACCTTTGAGACCGCCACCCGCAATACCCTTGACCTTTCAGTGGTGCCCCTGATCAAGGAGATGTCACACCTGCCGATAATGGTGGATCCCTCCCATGCCACCGGCAAGCGCAGCCTGGTTCCCCCCATGGCCAAGGCAGCCATAATTGCAGGCGCCCACGGCATACTGGTGGAGGTCCACCCTGAGCC
>CAWAFF010000094.1:0-33498 GCA_963780945.1 uncultured delta proteobacterium
ATATTCCAGATCGCCAAAAAAGCCCTTGATCTGCTTATCAGAACCTTCAAAGTCTGCTGCAAGTGACGCAAGAGCCTCACCTTTGATCGCATCGATGGCATTATGCCGCTCAACTTTAGTTTTAATCCTTACCGCCTCTTTCATCCTGGCGTAAGCAATTTCTTTTACCTTTGCCTTCAGTTCTTCATTTACAACGGGGGAAACAACCTCCCGCTTGGCAACACCGGCTTTTTCAGCAAGTTCGATCTGGGCGGCCAAAATAGTCTGGATTTCAGCCTGACCGAAGAAAATAGCTTCAAGCATATCTTCTTCAGAAACTTCAGCAGCACTTCCTTCAACCATGATAACGGCGTCTTTGCTTGCCGCAACCACAATATCAATGTCGCTCTTTTCCATTTCCTCAGCACTTGGGTTGGCGATGAACTTGCCGTCAATCCTGCCAATTTTTATGCCGGCGATTGGCCCCTGAAAGGGAATGTCTGAAACCATCAGGGCAGCAGAAGCGCCTATCATGGAAAGGATGCCTGGATCATGATCCTTGTCAGCTGAAATGACCGTAGCCATTATCTGGGTATCATTAAGGAAGCTTTCCGGAAAAAGCGGTCTGATCGGCCTGTCGATAAGCCTGCAGGTAAGGGTTTCATTGTCGGAGGGGCGCGCTTCGCGCTTGAAAAAACCACCGGGGATTTTGCCGCCTGCATATGCTTTTTCCTGGTAATTTACTGTCAGAGGAAAAAAGTCCTGTCCTTCTTTGGCTGTTTTGGTTGCAACAACCGTAACGAGTACCTTGGTATCACCGCTGCTGATGACAACAGCACCGCTGGCCTGCTTAGCCATCTTGCCTGTTTCTATGGTTATGGCTTTCCCGCCACACTCTATCTGTACTTTAGTTTCCATTTTTCGTTCAGTCTCCTAACATTTGTCGTTGACTGTTGGGGCCGCCGATAAAATGAGCCATTGAAACAATGGCTCATTTATCCACGCCCCAACAAAATAAAAGGGCCATGCAGCCCATTTTGAGAGAAAAAGAAAGGCAATATACCCCGAAAGAGGCATACTGCCTTCTATTACCTTCTTATGCCAAGCTTTTCAATAATGCTTCTGTATCTTTCAACGTCTTTTTTCTTCAGGTAATCGAGCAGTCCCCTTCTCTGTCCAACGATCTTTAGAAGACCACGACGACTATGATGATCCTTCTTGTGAGTCTTGAAGTGCTCTGTCAGATAGGTGATACGCTCGGTGAGAATGGCTATCTGAACTTCCGGGGAGCCAGTGTCACTATCATGAAGTTTGTATACACCTATTATTTCCTGCTTTTTGTCCGTTGCCAACATTTACTACACCCCCTTTTTGGTAAGACTATGAATTTTATTTTGATGCAGAATCAAAATATTCCGGTTTAAGGTAAGTACTATTATCACAAACCCTTTGATCTGTAAAGGAATTAACAAGGTTGAACACCCTGGACAACCGGAAAGTCAGCCGGTCTTCCGGTAAAACGGCCTCAGCTACTGCGACCAGCAAGTCGCCTGGCACTGAAAATCTGACCAGTTCCTTATGAACTGCCCTTACCTCTGGCGTCCTTAAAAAATCGTCAAGACCTGGTGTTATCCCGCACATGACCTTTGCCGCCCCCTTGTCCGAAAGCACGAAATCCTTTAGATGAGATAAGGCTCTATAGGGTGAAAGCGGACCGCCATCTTCCGCGCCATTCTCCAGACACTGATGCAGGTTTTCAAGTTTTACGGCATCCCCTATGGAAAAAACCCCACTTCTTGTTCTTCGCAATTGCAAGAGATGGGAACCACATCCCAGTTTATGCCCGATATCAGTGGCTAAGGTTCGAACGTAGGTTCCGCGGGAACATCTGACGGTAAATGTCACCTCGGGCAACTTCACCCTATCGACAGTTATGGATGCCACTTCAATTTCTCTCGCCTCACGCGGCACCTCGGTGCCTTGTCTGGCCAACTTGTAAAGAGGAACACCATTTTTCTTCAACGCTGAAAACATCGGCGGGATTTGACTCTGTTTGCCTAAAAATGAATCAAAGACCTCTCTCACCGCTTCTTGTGTCACGTGTCCCCAATCAGCGGTAGCGATTACTTTGCCGGTATAGTCCTGTGTGTCGGTGGCAATGCCAAGGACCATCACTGCCTGGTATTCCTTGATGGCCTCATCCAGAAAGGTTATTGCCTTTGTTCCCTCTCCAAGTGCGACTGGCAAGACCCCAGTAGCGAATGGATCAAGGGTGCCGGTATGGCCAACTTTCTTCTGACCGGCAATCCTGCGCACGATGCTGACTACGTCATGGGATGTCATCCCGGCCGGTTTATCAACTACGACAAAACCATCTATCATTTCGTAAGGGACTGTTCCAGAAGCGAAAATACTTTCTCTTTGACATCGGCCAGAGAACCTTCAATGGTACATCCGGCCGCGTTGTGATGGCCACCGCCAGAAAAACCCGCAGCGAGAGCCGAGACATCCACTTTGCCCTTAGATCGGAAACCGACCTTATAGAGCCCGTTTTTGATCTCACGAAAAAAAATGGCTACTTCTACGCCCCTTATGGAGCGTGGATAGTTGACAAAGCCATCAGTCAATTCGGCACTGGCGTTACATTTTTCGTACATGTCCAAGGTTACGGCTATTGACGCATAATCTCCGCGGGGGAAAAAGACAGGGTGGCAAGTGACAGGGCGAGCAGTTGTAAACGGTTCTGTGGCTGGCTCTCATATAGCTTCTCTGCCACGGTCCAAGCGTTAATCCCTCTTTCGATCATTTCGGCGGCTATGAAAAAGGCCTCAGGGTTGGCGTTGGAATAGCGGAACGAGCCCGTATCGGTAATAACTGCCGTATAAATGCAGAGAGCAACATCATAGTCGATGTCGAAGCCGGCTGCCTCCAGAATTCGATAGATAAGGGCACCGGTGGCACAGGCATTAGTGTCCACAAGATTAATCTGCCCAAAATTGTCGCAGTTGAGGTGATGATCAATATTGATAAATTTGCCGATGGTCCGGCAATTGCTGATTGCTTGTCCGGCACGGCTTGAAATTCGCCCACGTCAAGGACGAAGCAAACGTCAAACGGTCGCTGGGGAAGCTCATGAACCACCCTGTCCGCCATGGGGAGGAACTTGTAGATATCAGGGACCTGATCACAAAGATAGACCGTCACATCTTTACCTAAACCGGCAATGTAATTAGCCAGGGCAAGGCTGGAACCTACTGCATCCCCGTCGGGACTTTCATGGGTAGTTATCAGGAACGAGTCTAATTTTTCGATTTCTTCAATTATTCTCTTTATCATTATCATCATGATCCAGGGAGCCAATTTCCTTCAGTATCGATTCAATACGGTAGCCATATTCCACTGAAGCGTCATATTTGAAAACTACTTCTGGTACGAAGCGCATTCTGAACTTTTTGCCCATTTCCTTGCGAATAAAAGTCCTGGCGCTGTTCAAGCCTTGCTCGGTGGCCTTCTTTTCCTCGTCGGTGCCAATTACGGTAAAATAGACAGTGGCAAGATGCATGTCGTCGGTCACCTTAACTCCGGTGATTGTCACGAAGCCGATTCTCGGATCCTTCAATCCTTTGATAAGCAGTTCAGAAACAAGTTCATGAACAGCTTCGGCAACTTTATCAGAACGTTTGAACAACGTTATCTCCTTGTACGAGCCAAGTGAAACCTGACGCTATCAAAGCTTGGTAGCAATTTTTTCTATTTCAAAGGCTTCAATAATATCGCCAACTTTAATATCATTGTAGTTTTCTATGGAAATACCACATTCATAGCCAGTGGCCACTTCTTTTACGTCATCCTTAAAACGTCTTAAGCTGGAAGTCTTCCCTTCAAAGACAACAATGTTGTCACGCAGCAGTCGCACCTGAGCATTTCTGACCATCTTACCGTCAAGAACATAGGAACCCGCAACTGTGCCATGCTTGGGCACAGAGAACGTTTCCCTGACCTCTGCACGGCCAAGGAATTTTTCCCTCAGGGTCGGTTCGAGCAGTCCTTCCATGGCCTTCTTAATATCATCCACTGCGTCATAAATTATGTTGTAAAGGCGGACATCCACGCCTTCCTTTTCTGCCAGCGTCTGCGCCTTTACTTCGGGACGGACGTTGAAGCCAAGTATGATTGCATTGCTGGCCGTAGCCAGGTTAACGTCGGTCTCCGTAATGGCACCAACCGATGCATGAATAACATTAAGACGGATGGCATCTGTGGAAAGCTTGCGCAATGATTCCGATATGGCTTGAACGGAACCCTGGACATCACCTTTTATAATAGCATTGAGGTCCTTGACCTCTCCCATCTGAATTTTCTCGTATAGCTGCTCCAGAGACAATTTGCTGTGCTTGGCAAGTTCCGTCTCGCGCATTTTCTGCTGCCTGTGACTGGCAATTTCCTTGGCCTGCTTTTCATCTGCCAGAGCAACAAAAACATCTCCTGCATCGGGAACACCGGTAAAACCAATTACCTCAACAGGCATGGATGGCCCAGCCGAAATAGCTTTATCTCCTCGGTCGTTCTGCATGGCTCTGACCCTGCCAAAATGAACTCCGGCAACAAAGAAATCGCCAACCTTGAGTGTCCCTTCCTGAACCAGAACTGTTGCCACTGGGCCGCGTCCTTTGTCCAGCTTGGCTTCGACAATCGTTCCACGTGCTGCCTTATCTTCATTCACTTTCAGTTCCAGGACATCAGCCTGGAGCAACACCATCTCGAGCAACGTTGGCAGATTGACACGTTTCTTGGCAGAAA
This sequence comes from uncultured delta proteobacterium, assembly GCA_963780945.1. Taxonomy (GTDB): domain Bacteria; phylum Desulfobacterota; class Desulfuromonadia; order Geobacterales; family Geobacteraceae; genus Geotalea. The sequence goes on from CAWAFF010000094.1 coordinate 4,780, forward strand.
CCTCGACAAAAATGGTATCACCGCCCCATTCTTCAGAAACAAGACCCAGTTCCATCAATTCCTGCTTGACCCTTTCAGGCTTCGCATCAGGTTTGTCAATTTTGTTGATGGCAACAATGATGGGCACACCTGCTGCTTTGGAATGATTTACGGCCTCCCTCGTCTGCGGCATTACACCATCATCGGCAGCAACCACCAGAATAACAATGTCGGTAACCTTTGCACCACGGGCTCGCATTGCGGTAAACGCCTCGTGACCAGGAGTATCGAGGAAAGTGATTTTACGCCCATGAAGGGTAACATCGTAGGCACCGATGTGCTGCGTTATGCCCCCTGCTTCGCCGGCAATGACGTTTGCCTCGCGGATAGCATCCAGCAGAGATGTCTTGCCGTGGTCGACATGTCCCATAATTGTGACAACAGGAGGTCTTCTTGACCAGACTTTCAGGGGTATCCGGAGTTGATTCGAGAATCTCATCTATATCAAGGGCAACGTTTTCAATTTCATAACCAAAATCCGTGGCGAGGAGAGTGGCAGTATCCACATCCAGAGAGTGGTTGATTGTCGCCATAACTCCCATTTTCATAAGAGCCCGGATGAGATCGGTGGCCTTGATCCCCATGCGTTTGGCAAGCTCACCAACAGTAATGGTTTCAGATATTTTAATAATTCTCTTGATCGCCTTGGGTGTCGTGATCTCCGTCTTCTTACCAATCTGTACCTTTTCCGCATGCTTTCTCTTGCCCTTGCCCCTTGGACCAGGCTCAAAAACTCTCTCATGCTTATCGAAATCGGCTTTTTTAAACTCTTCCTTCCGTTTAGGAACAGGCGTAGCGGCAGCGCCTTTTTTGCCAGCGGCACCAACAACATCTTTACCTTTGCGACCTTTCCTTCGGTCATCAGCTCCGGCAAGGACTTCCAGCGGCACAATCGGAGCAGGCCGCTCGGGACCACGTGGGGTACTAGGCCGCTCGGGACCACGGGGGGTTCCGGGCCTCTCAGGTCCGCGTGATATAGGGCGCTCAGTGTATCCTGCTGGTCTCTGTCCTTCAGGACGAGGTCCAGTGGGCCGCTGCCCATCTGGTCTTGGCGCGGGCCTCTGCCCTTCCGGCCTTTGAGCTGAAGCTGGTCTTTCAGCAGTAGGTCTTGCTTCAGGCCTTTCACTGCCTCGCGCAATGGTAGGCTGCTGAGCTTCCCTCTGTACCTGGGGTTTTGGCTTCTGAGTCAAACCCGGGATTTCCATCCTGCCGAGAATTTTTGCTCTGTTGGCAGTCGGCTTTTCAGAAGCAATTTCTTCAGGTTCTGCAGCTTTGGCAGGCTCAGCAATCTTGGCAGGGGCTTCGCCAGGTGGGGCTTCCTCAGGCTTGGCTCTCTCAATGCCAGTTTCTCCAGGAGCAGTTTCGATTGTGGGCTCAACAACTTCTTCAGCAGCTGCTTCCACAACTTTAGCCCTGCGTCGAATTAAAGTAGGTTTGATACGAACTTCTTCTTGAGAGACTTCTTTGACAGTAGCCGGGGCAGTCAGCTTTTTAATATCGGCATCATCAATGGCAGCCATGTGGTTCTTAACCTCCACACCAACAGCCGCTAACTTTGCAATCAATTCCTTATTGTCGATGCCCATTTGCTGTGCCAGCTCATATACGCGGGTTTTACTCATCTACTATCGTCCCTCCTCAAAGAAGTTCCTCATCTTTGCTATCTCGTGCTTGAGCGGTTTTACGAAACCGCTCGCCTCAATTGCAACCACGCCTCTTAATCCCTTACCTAGAAGAGCACCCAATCTCTCTTTATCGAATAGGGTACAGTATTCAACTCCAGCTCTATCAGCCTGGCCTTTTATTTTAAAGCCTATATCTTCGGATATATCTGAGGCTATGAATAACAGTCCAGGAGTTCTGTTTTTCATGCTGTCCGATACCATATCCGTTCCAGAAACAACCTTTCCAGCCTTATTAGCAAGCGAAATATAGGAGGCAATCCTCTCTTCCAATCGTGAGGTAACCTGGTCGATAAGCCCTGCAGCATCGGCTTCCCTGACCTCACCCTTGAAAGAGCGGCTGAATTGCTTCTTGTCAGCAGCCCCCTTCAAACAGGTTCTCGCCATGCATGTATAGGCACCGCGACCTGGAAGCTTGTCCAAGAGATCGGGGACCAGTACCCGTTCCGGCGACAGAACGAAACGGAGCAGCTCGTACTTATTCCTGACGGTCCTGCAACTGATACAGCTTCTTTCGGGACCGGTCTCTGCCATAAATCTCTTTACTACTCCACCGACTCATCGGCAGGAGTGATCTCCTCCGGAGTCTCTTCTTCAACAATCTCTTCTTCGGCGCCGTCATATGAAGCAAACTGCAACAACTCTGCTTCAGCGACGCGGGTCTCGCTCTTGATATCAATTCTCCAGCCGGTCAACTTTGCTGCCAGACGCACGTTCTGTCCTCGCTTACCAATGGCAAGGGAAAGCTGGTCGTCGGCCACGACTATTTCCATGGCTCGGTTATCTTCATCAACATAGACCTTGGAAACCACAGCCGGTGCCAGAGCATTGCAGGCAAAACGTGCCACATCTTCAGACCAGGGAATGATATCTATTTTTTCGCCCCTGAGTTCGGAAACAACATTCTGGACCCTGCTACCCCGCATACCAACGCAGGCTCCAACAGGATCCACGTCGGAGTCATGTGAATAGACAGCTATCTTTGCCCTGCTGCCCGGCTCTCTGACAACACTCTTAATCTCGACAATTCCCTCTGCAATCTCAGGCACTTCCGCTTCAAACAGTTTGGCAAGCATCGTCGGGTGGGTACGGGAAAGTAGAATCTGTGGGCCCTTGGTGGTCATTCTTATTTCCGTTATTAATGCCTTGACCCGATCTCCCTGGCGATAAACTTCACGTGGAGCCTGTTCCTTATGCGGTAGCAAAGCCTCGGCCCTTCCCAGGTCAACTACCAGATCGCCTTTTTCAAAACGACGGACAACACCGTTGATAACCTCACCCTGGCGCTCCTGAAACTCATTGAAAATTGTTTCACGTTCCGCTTCTCTAACTTTCTGAATGATTACCTGTTTGGCGGTCTGGGCAGCAATACGGCTGAAGCCGCTGGCATCCATCTTCATGCCAAGGGAGTCACCTACTTCAACGTCAGGATCGATTTCACGAGCCTCGTCCAGATCTATTTCTTTGTAAGAATCTTGCACTTCTTCAACAACAGTAACAAACTCGAACAATTCCACTTCACCGACCTCAGGATTATAATGGGCCTCCAAATCGCGGGTGTTGCGGAATTTTTTATTGGCAGCGGTTAGAACTGCCTGCTCTAGAGCCTCCAGCACAACATCTTTATCAATCCCCTTTTCCTTTACAATCTGATCGATAGTATGCTTGAGGTTGAAGTTCGTTTCCACGTTTGTATCTCCTTGATTCCTTCTAAAGATTATTCTCTTAATTTTCAGAATTCAAATTCTAAATTAGCTTTTGCTATTTTATCCAATGGGATTACGGCATTCTGACCTTCTTTAAGGACAACCAGCACTTGGCCGTTCTCAAGACCTTTCAGTTCCCCCAAGAATGTCTTCCGCTTGTTACCGGCTTCATCGGGTAAAGCTTCAAATGTCCTTACCTTAATCAGTTTACCCTTATATTTTTCATAATCAGCAGGTTTCTTTAAGGGACGGTCCAGACCAGGGGAAGATACTTCCAATCGGTAGTTTCCTTCGATGAAATCTTCCACTTCCAATATTTCAGCAAGTTCCCTACTGACTGATGCACAGTCATCAAGTGTAACTCCGCCTTCCTTATCTATAAAGAGGCGAAGGACCAGTTCTCTCCCCTCGCTCTTGTACTCCAGCTCCACCAACTCCATTTGGAGCGAGATGAGGATCTGCTCAGCAAGTGCTGTTACCCTTGTGGCCACATCGACTTTTGCCATATTTTTCCCATAAAAAAAAGCGAGCTGGAGGAGCTCACTTTTAGTGAACATTTACTTGTGATTTTTGTTTATCATGCAGGTGGTGAAAAAGCAAGCCTTTTTTAAAGACTGGATTGCTTTTTACAACACCTTGCAACCAATTTGACGAAAAAATCTTTCAATGTACTATTATGAGAAACTACTGGTTTTCATTAGGCAAAAGATATAGGATGAGCGGCAATAAATTTTGCAAGTGAATGGCTAAAAAGGAAGGACCATGAAACTACGAGTATTGGGTTGTGCCGGAGCTGAGTTTCCTAATTTTCATCCTTCTGCTTTTCTCATAGACGACATCCTGCTGCTGGATGCCGGAACAATAGGCGCCGTCCTTTCCGAACAGGAACAATGGGCAATCAAACACATTCTGATTACACACGCACATCTGGATCATATTCGCGGCATTCCAATGCTTGCAGACAACATAGTCATCAAGGAACTCAAGAACAGCCTCACCATTTACGGTATCAGGGAGGCTATTGCTTCTCTTGCCACCCACTTGCTCAATGATGTCATCTGGCCCGATTTCAGCAAAATTCCTCCTTCTCATCCGGTGATCAAATACCAGGAGGTAGAGCGGGAAAAAGAACTAGTGCTTGGCAGCTATAAAGTTACGGCCATCGAGGTCAACCATACTGTACCTGCGGTTGGCTACCTTGTACGCAAAGGGCTCACATCAATAATGTATACTGGTGACACCGGCCCCACCGACCGGATCTGGCAATGGACAGCCGGTATTTCCGCTTTAATAGTAGAAGTATCCTTTCCCAATGAGATGGAAAACCTCGCAATTAAAACTAGACACCTTACTCCCGAACTTTTATCTCACGAGCTTTTAAAGCTGAAAAAATTGCCGCCACGGATCCTGATCACCCATCCAAAACCACAACACTTTGAAAAAATAGCCTCTGAACTAGCCGCACTAGGCATAGAGCAGGTTGAGATGATGCGGGATGGGAACATTTATGATTTTTAACAGCTGGATGAGATGATGATTACACGGCTTGGTGCATGGGTACTGGGACAGGTTTTGACGGGCATAAGCCTGATTGAAGCAATCCTTGACGCCTTCAGAAATTTGTTCCTAACCTTGCATCGAGGCAGGCGGCCAGTTCTGTCGGTTGTACAGAAGCAAATATATTTTACAGGGCTTGAATCCCTCAAGGTGATCGTGATTATTTCTGTCACCATCGGCATTGTGATCATCACCCAGATTATCAGCCTCGTTGGCTCCAGCAATGAAACCCTGACGGGGAAAGTTCTGGTCTGGGTGGTTGTGAGGGAGTTGGGGCCAGTGTTGACTGCCATCATAATCATTGCCAGAAGCGGTACCGCCATCGCCACAGAACTCGGCTATATGAAGATAAACAATGAGATTGAAAGCATTGAATCGCTTGGCATTACTGCAGACCAGTATCTGATAATGCCAAGGATCATAGGGGTTACTGCATCGGTGGTCATTCTGACCATCTATTTTGAAATCGCTGCCATACTTGGTGGTTTTCTTGTAGCTTCGATAGGCTGGCATATTTCATTCGAGAAATTCGCCCAGAGCATATTTTCCATATTGACGGTTAAAGAACTGGGAATGTCTTTTGTTAAAAGCCTCTGTTTCGGGCTCTTCCTCTCTGCCGCCTGTTGCAAACACGGCCTTGGCGTAGGTAAAAGTGCAACCCAGATTCCCCAGGCAGCAACAAGGGGAGTCATGCAGAGCCTGTTTCTGGTATTCATGCTTGATGGAATCATCACCTTGGTCTCTCTCTTGTAGCACTCAAATACTATACGCAAAGTGGCTGATCCAATGTCTGAAGTAATCAGAGTAGAAAATGTTTCCTACGAGGACTTGTTGCCTACAACCTCTTTTACAGTGGACAAAGGCACTATCACCGTTATCATAACCAATAAAGAAGAAGTGGATGCCTGCATTACTAAACTGCTTCTTGGTTTTGTCAGTCCTGACCAGGGAGTAGTTTCCGTATTCGGTACTCAAGTTTCTTCCCTTTCAAAAAGTCAGTTATGTGAACTCAGGCAGCAAACGGGTCTTGTTTATGCAAACGGCGGTCTCATTTCAAATCTGAAAATTTGGGAGAATGTCATCCTGCCCCTTTCCTATATGAATCAATTTACCACTGCAGAGATCGAAAAGCGTGGAGTGGCAGTATTAGAGCGATTGGGTTATTCTGGGAAGCTTATGCAACTGCCTGGTCTCACCCCGTTTTATCAGAAAAAAATTGCTGGTTTTGCCAGAGCCATGCTCACGGATCCTGAACTCAGATCATCTAATCCCCACTACAGGGATTAAACCACGAAGAAAGAAACCTCTTCCTTAAAATAGCCCAGGAATTTCATGGGGAAAAAGAAGGTAGAAGCTCTCTCTTTATCTCTTCAAATCCTGAGATCGTCCCAATGCTTAAAGACGCCAAAATCATCACCATTTTCCAGAGGCTGCCACGATGATAAAAGAAGAGGATACCCGTTTCAAACATCTGGAAAAGAAAATTGGCCTATTCGCAGCAATAGCCATTGCGGGAGCAGTAACAGTTGTCTTATTCATCGGTGCAGATAAAGATCTTCTGACCCCCAAGTACCGGTTGAAATTTACAACCGAAAAGGGAACCGGATTTTCCAAAGGCATGCCGGTCAAACTATCCGGGTTTAGGATTGGGCGAATTAAGAACATCTCTCTCAACGAACAGGCAATGGTCGACATTGATATGGATATAGCCGAGAAATACCAGAAATGGATCAAGACGGATTCAATGGCTAAACTGGTCAAAGAAGGACTGGTGGGGGATAGTATTATCGAGGTTTCTGTTGGCTCGTCTACAGCACGAATACTAAAAGACGGGGAAACGATAAATTACCAGAAGACCAAAGGCTTGGAAGAAGTTGCCAATGATATTGCTGAAGAGGTCAAACCGGTTCTGATTGAGGTTAAGGAAATCATCAGCTATGTAAATAACCCCAATGGTGACCTAAAACAGTCATTGGGGAATCTCAAACTTCTTACCCAGCAATTGCAGGGTACGAGGGAAAAAGTTGATACGCTGCTGGTTTCATCCAAAAACAATGTCAACAGTATTACCCAAAGTGGTGTCGACGTCTTAAATAACGCCAACGCAAAGGTTACAGCCCTGGGGCCAACCCTGGAAAAAGCGGACCGAACCATTGCCTCTCTTGAAAAAAGCCTTCCCCCGTTGTTGCAGAAGGTTGATGCCAGTATGGACCATCTTGAAAAGACAACCCAGCAATTGCAAAAAGCTTCCGAAAAGGCAATGCCCAGGATCCCGAAGCTTGTCAGCCGGGCTGAAGATGTGGTGCAAGGAGCTGATACGGTATTGAATGCGGTGAAGGATATGTGGCCTTTCAGGAAACATGTTCCGCCCGTCGATGAGCGTCTGTTTGTTCCAGGTGACAGCCATGAATGATGCCTCCACCATACTTTTGAAGCGGGTGATCATATTGTTTATGCTGGCGTTGTCCGCCTTCGGCTGTAGCAGAAACGTGCCTCATCTCTCGGCCACCCAACTGGAGGCGATAAACCACAACCAGAGAGGGGTCAAGGCAGAAACAAGAGGGGACCACGACCGGGCGCTGGAGGAATTCAGAGAATCATTGCGAGTCAACAGTTCGATTGATAATACAGCAGGCAAAATAGTGGCACTGGTGAATATATCACGAGTCTGCCGCTACCTGGGTGACACCAACTCGGCTCTTAAGGCGGTTGATCAGGCACTGGAACTGACAACACCAAATTCAGCCCTGTTTTCAGAACTTGCTTTTGAAAAAGGAAGTGTCGAGCTTCAACTAGCAAACCTGTCCGTCGCCAGAGAATGGGCAGCAAAATCTATTACCGCTGAAAAGGACAATAAGCTAGGGACCAGGATCAACTTATTGGCCAGGATCCTTTATCTGGAAAAACAGTATCAGTCAGCAAGGGAATTGGCTGAAGAGGCACTTGCCTTGAACAGGTCTGGTAAACTCCAAGATGAAGAGGCCAATTCCTTGCGTCTTTTGGGCAGCATCCACACCGCAAGCAACCGCACCGGTGAAGCACTTGCTGCATTTGAACAGGCACTCGCCATTGATAAAGCAATGGGTAAAAGCAGGAAAATAGCTGCTGATCTGCGCGGACTTGCCGTTCTTCAAGCATCAACCAACGACCTTGAACAAGCAATAAAACTCTACAGGCGTGCCTACTCCGTCAGCTTGAATGGTGGAGATTTGGCAACGGCGGCGGATGACCTACTTCATATGGCGCAGCTTTACGATAAGGCGGGGAACAGGGATAAATCATCGGAGCTCATGAATGAGCGCGCTTCACTCAATGAAAACCGTGAAAGCCAGTTAAAGTAAGAAAAAATCGGTTCCAGACCTTCACTTTTCTTGTTTTACCTGCTAATATGAACAGCTTTAGCTCCATAATCCACTTAGCAAAGAGAATATAACCATGAGATATATCAGCACCAGGGGTAACATTGAACCGGTCAGTTTTAAAGAAGCTGTAATGATGGGGCTGGCCACCGACGGCGGCTTACTACTGCCCGAACATTTTCCTATAATAGATGACACGATCCTTTCAGCTTGGCGCAAACTCAATTATCGAGAGCTGGCCTTTCAGGTCATATCCCGATTTGCAGATGATATTCCTGCAGAAGACCTTAAACGGCTCATCGACAAGTCCTACGACAGCTTTGATCATCAGGAAATAACGCCTGTCATCAGTAAAAATGGTGTCTACATCGCCGAGCTTTTCCATGGGCCGACCTTGGCCTTCAAAGATGTGGCGCTGCAGCTGCTTGGGAACCTGTTCGAATACCTGCTCAAGCAGAGTGGCCAGAAAATGAACATTGTTGGTGCCACCTCTGGTGATACCGGGAGTGCAGCCATTTATGGTGTCAGGGGTAAGGAAAACATTAACATTTTCATCCTCCATCCCCATGGCAAGACCTCACCAATTCAGGCTCGGCAGATGACCACCGTTCTTGATGCCAATGTCTTCAACATCGCCGTCAAAGGCACCTTTGATGACTGCCAAAATATCGTCAAAGAGTTGTTCAACGACCTTTCATTCAAAGAAAAATACGCACTGGGGGCGGTAAACTCAATAAACTGGGCTCGAGTGCTGGCGCAGGTGGTTTACTATTTCTATGCCTGGTTCAGGGTCACTGATGGGAAGAATATTCCAATAACCTTTTCCGTACCGACAGGGAATTTCGGTGACATCTTTGCAGGATTCGTGGCAAAAAGAATGGGATTGCCCATTTCAAAACTGTTGCTGGCCACCAATGAAAATAATATTCTCGCACGCTTCATCAATGACGGAGATTACTCAAAGGGTTCCGTGGTCCAGACTGTTTCTCCATCCATGGACATTCAGGTGGCATCCAATTTTGAGCGTTACCTCTATTTCCTTTTCAATGAAGATCCGTCACGGGTCCGGGATTGCCTAAGCCAGTTTGCGGCAACAGGCAGAATGAATTTCACACAAGAAGAGATGGAAGCAGTGCGTAAAGACTTTAGTTCCCGCTCTGTCAATGAGCAGGAGACACTGGACACCATTGCCGTCTTTCATCGGGAGACTGGTTACATCCTCGACCCCCATACGGCTGTTGGCGTCAAGGCAGCCTTGGCTTGCGCTGAAGGCGACACCATGGTATGCCTTGCAACGGCACATCCAGCCAAGTTCGCCGAGGCAGTGGAAAAGGCAACCGGCAAAGCCCCTTCCCTGCCAAGTTGCCTAGAGGGGATCGAACAACTGCCAACGCGCTGCGAGTTAATGGAAGCAGACCGGGCAACGATCCAGGATTTTGTCGCAAATAAGGCACTTTAGACCGAAGGGAATGTCTTTTCAGGCGTATTTTTCTTTTTACTAGCGGCATAGGCAAGCGGATAAACCGAAAAACGCGAATTCCAGCAAGTAAACTTCTAAACAGCACCGAGAGGCGCAATGATACTAAACTGGAACGACATAGACACGGTTCTGCTGGATATGGATGGTACCCTGCTTGACCGCCACTTTGATGATCATTTCTGGTTGGAACATGTACCAAAGCGTTATGCAAACAAACACTCCATTCCATTGGCAGAGGCGAAGAACATACTTTACCATCGCTTCCGCTCCCAGGAGAACACCCTCAACTGGACAGACCTTGACTATTGGACTGCTCAGCTCGGTCTGGACATTCCACTCCTGAAACAGGAGGTTGACCACCTGATTGCTGTTCACCCTTTTGTCGTTGAATTCATCCTCTTCCTTAAACAGCATGGCAAAAGTATCTATCTAGTAACAAATGCCCATAGCAAAACCTTAGCTCTAAAATTGAAAAAGACCCGCATAGGTCCTTATTTCAACAACATAATTTCAGCCCATGAACTGGGTCTACCCAAGGAAGATATCGCTTTCTGGCCAGCCCTCTCTTCCCGCATACCTTATGAGCCGGAGAGGACCCTACTGGGAGAGGACAGTGAGACCAACTTGTCCACAGCTGAATGTTTTGGCATCAAGCACCTCATTTATGTGAGCCGATTCAGCTCCAAAACAACACCCAGGGCCTCCGAACGATTTACATCCATCCATTATTTCAGCCAACTGATTCCCCAGCAAGGAATGGAAATATCATTGTAAAAACAAAAAAAGGCGGAGACAATGGTCTCCGCCTTTTTTTAACGCTGATGTTTTACAAGTTTATTCCAAATTATCTTCAATCCTGATCAGGTTGCTCTTTTCCTTGATAACGTCAAAAGTGTCGATGACCTCCAAGGCTTTGCGCACATCCTTTTCCAGTGCTTCATGGGTCATGATGACGATGGGCACAGTGCAGTTGGTACTCCTTGCTGTCTGCATCATTGATTCGATGCTGATATTGTTTTCACCAAGTGCCCCTGAGATTTTGGCCAGGACGCCAGGCCTGTCATAGGCAGTGAAGCGGATATAGTACTTACTGACAATCTCCCCCATGGGCTTTATGGCCAACCTTTTTATCCGTTCGTCACCATATCCCAGCGGCGCTGAACGTCTTGAAACGCCAGCAAGCAGATTACGGGCAATATCTGCCACATCACCTATGACGGCACTGGCCGTTGGTTCCATTCCGGCCCCCCGTCCATAAAACATTACAGGACCGACAAAGTCGCCGGATAACCTGATACCGTTGAACACGCCATTGACATCAGCCAAGGGATAGTTGACCGGAATCATGGTCGGATGTACCCTTGCTTCTATTCTTTCACCATCACGCTTGCCGATAGCCAATAACTTGATCTTATAGCCGAAATCCCGTGCAAAGTTGATATCGACAGCTGAAATGGAGCTGATCCCTTCAGTGGATATATCTTTGAGATCAACCCGGGTACCGAAGCAGAGGGAAAGAAGTAAACACAGCTTATGGGCAGTGTCTATGCCCTCTATATCGAAAGTAGGATCAGCCTCAGCATACCCGAGCTGCTGTGCATTTTGCAGGACCTCGGCAAAGTCAGCCCCTTCCTGTGTCATCCTTGTAAGAATATAGTTGCAGGTGCCATTGAGAATGCCTAGCACTGTGCTAAAATTGTTGCCGGCCAGATTACCTCTGATGGAAGAAAGGACTGGGATACCCCCCCCTACTGCAGCTTCAAAAAGAACCTCTACTCCATTCTTCGCCGCAGCGGCATAAATCTCCTCGCCATGTACTGCCAGAAGAGCCTTGTTGGCGGTAACAATATGCTTGCCCTTGGCAATGGCCTCAAGAACAAAGCTGCGGGCAGGTTCGTATCCACCTATTAATTCAATGACTACAGATATCTCCGGATCACCAATAATCTCATCGATGTTGGTTGTCAAGACACCTTGCTCAACCTCTACGCCGCGGTCAGTCGTTATATCCAGATCAACAATCTTTTTCAGGGACAGGTTTGCACCGAGCTTCTCATTGAGCAAGCCACCATTTTTGTTCAATAGCTTAACGACACCGGCACCAATGGTACCGAAGCCGATCAAGCCAACCTTAATCTCTTTCATATCACCTCACCAAGCAAAATTTATCTGAAACCGTGGAAGATTATTCTTTGTCAGGCAGCGTTGAAGCTACTTCATCAAGAATGCCGTTTACAAATGCGGGAGATTCTTCAGCGCCAAATTTTTTGGCCACTTCAATCGCTTCATTTATGGTGACGTTCTTGGGAATGTCCGGACGAAAAAACAGTTCAAAAACGGCCAGACGTAGAATATTTAGATCAACTCGTGCCATTCTTGAAATAGACCAGTTTTTCGATTTATCCTCAATCTTCCGATCGATGGACTCCTTGTTGTGAAGTACTCCATTAATCAGATCTATGGCAAAGGAAAAGGACCGGGAATGAACATCCAGGGACGGTTCGGAACCATCGGCAAAATTATCTGTGATTTTTTTCAGTGCCAGTGTTCCACCCAAAGTTTCGGCATCGGTGGAATACAATGCCTGCAGGGCTAGCTCCCGCCCTTCTCTTCTGCTACTCACTATTTGATCCCCTTAAAAAGATTTGCCGTTTCAATGGCCGTTACAGCAGAATCAAATCCCTTGTTGCCTGCTTTGGTGCCTGCTCGCTCAACAGCCTGCTCTATGCTGTCAGTGGTCAACACGCCGAATGCGACCGGCACACCACTATCCAATGAGACATGGGCAACGCCTTTCGAAACTTCAGAGGCAACATAATCGAAATGGGGTGTGGCACCGCGGATCACGGCACCAAGACATATAATGGCATCGTATCTGCCGGTAGCAGCCATCTTCTTGGTGGCAAGCGGGATCTCAAATGCGCCTGGGACCCTGGCCACTTCAATATTCTTGTCATCTGCACCATGGCGCAGCAAGGCGTCCAAAGCCCCTTCAAGGAGACGCTCCGAAATAAAGCTATTGAAACGTCCAACTATAATTCCGAACCTAAGTCCTTTTGCATCCAGCTTTCCTTCTATAAATTTAGGCATATTCCCCCCCATTAGTTTCATCAGATGTTTTCCAGCAGATGGCCCATTTTTTCCCTTTTGGTTTGAAGATACTTCAGATTGCTCTTGGAAGGGACAATCTCGATAGGTACCCGTTCAACAATGTTGATTCCGTACCCCTCCAGTCCGACAATTTTTTTGGGGTTGTTAGTCATAAGCCGGATCTTTTTTACCCCCAGGTTAACCAGTATCTGCGCGCCAATGCCGTAGTCACGAAGGTCGGCCTTGAAACCCAGAGCGAGATTCGCCTCTACAGTGTCTTTCCCCTGATCCTGGAGAGCGTAAGCCTTCAGCTTGTTGATCAACCCGATGCCACGACCTTCCTGTCGCATATAAAGGACCACACCTTTTCCTTCAACTTCGATAATCTCCATGGCACGATGAAGTTGATCAGCACAATCGCACCGTTTGCTGGCAAAAACGTCTCCAGTGAGGCACTCGGAATGAACCCTTACCAACACCGGCTCATCTCCGTGGATCTCCCCCTTGATCAGGGCAAGATGCTCAAGCTTGTCAATGTCATTTTCAAAGGCAATTGCGGTGAAATCCCCCAACTGGCTAGGCAATAACACCTCAGCAGCCCTGCGTACCAAAGATTCATGTTTAAGACGGTAGGCCACAAGGTCGGCAATGGTGCAAACTTTAATGCCATGTTCCTTAGCGAATTTTTTAAGCTCCGGCATTCTTGACATTGTGCCGTCATCGTTCATGATCTCACAAATGACGCCGGCGTGTTTTAAGCCGGCCAAGCGGGCAAGATCGACAGAACCTTCAGTTTGGCCTGCTCGGACCAAAACTCCGCCATTTTTCGCCCGTAGTGGAAAAATGTGACCAGGTCGGGCCAAGTCATCGGCCACAGCATTATCCGCAACGGCGGTAAGAATGGTATGGGCGCGATCTGCAGCTGAGATACCGGTAGTAACCCCTTTTTTAGCTTCAATGGAGACGGTAAAAGCAGTGCCGAATGAGGATGTATTTGAAGAAACCATGGGCGGAAGGTTGAGTTGGTCACATTTATCACCCGTCAGAGTCAGGCAGATCAGCCCACGGCCATACTTGGCCATGAAATTTATGGCTTCCGGAGTAACCTTTTCAGCCGCCATGGTCAAGTCGCCCTCATTTTCCCGGTCTTCATCGTCAACAAGGATAACCATCTTCCCTTGCCTTATATCCTCTATGGCATCCTCTATCCTTGCAACTGTCATAATTTACCTTTCGTCGATGCTTTTATTGATGATTTTTCTCAAAAATCACTACTTTATGTCACACAAAGCCGCTTTTTGCAAGCAGATCCAATGAGACACCGGGGCTAGCAGCCTGTTCCCGGCCAGCCAATAGTCGTTCCACGTATTTTGCCAGAATGTCAGTTTCTATATTGACCCTATCTCCGACCCTTTTATCTCTCAGGTTTGTTCTGGAGAGAGTATGGGGAATAAGATTAACCCAAAATCCTTTATCGTTCACCGAGTTGACGGTAAGGCTGATGCCATCTATAGCGACAGACCCCTTTGCTGCAATGTACCTCAAATTTTCTGCCGGCAAATAGAAACCTAAAACTGTGTTCCCTGAAATCAAGTGGCGTTCCCCGATAACAGCGACACAATCCACATGACCGGAGACAATATGGCCATCCAGTCGGCCTGAGACGGCCAATGCACGCTCCAGGTTTACCGGCGTCCCTTTTGTCAACTCCTTGAGCGATGACTTTTCCACCGTCTCGGGAGAAACGTCGAAGGAAAAGGTTCCTGTTGCTTTTCTGGTAACGGTAAGACAAACACCATTTACAGCAATTGAATCGCCTATTTTAATTTCGTCGGCAGGAAAGCTAGCTGCAACCGTCAGTATTCCTGAAGCATTGCTCACTTCCATTTTGATAATCGTGCCGATCTCTTCAATCAGGCCTGTAAACATTTCTTCTCCGGATAACCCTGTATGAGGAAGTCAGCACCTATTTTTTTCACTGTTAAATCATTGAGTTTGGTGGCATCGGCCATCATGGAGGCGCCGTTACCGGCAAAGGGACCGAGGCCACCACCGGCGACAAGTTTAGGAGCATAAAAAAACAGGCATTTATCCACAAGTCCCCTTCGCAAAGCCTCGCCGGCAAGTTCCGCCCCTCCCTCTAAAAGGAGTGACTGGATCCCTCGCTGACCGAGCTTCAGCATAAGGCTATTCAAATCGACGCGATCATGAATATTGGAGCATCTCAATATCTCCGCTCCGGCAGCTTCCAATCTTGATATTTTGTCCTTGTCATCGGAAATTGTAGCAATAACTGTTCTAGCAGGGGAGGTGTTTTTCAGAACCTGGGCATGCAAGGGGATCCTAAGTGTTGAATCAACAATGATGCGCAGCGGATCGCGGCCACCGGCAATTCTGGAGGTAAGAAAAGGATCATCTTTGACAACGGTGCCTACCCCAACCATGATAGCATCAAGTTTAGATCGAAGTTTATGCACATAAGCCCTCGATTTTTCACCTGTTATCCATTTTGAATCCTTATTTAAAGTGGCAATTTTACCGTCCATGGTCATCGCAATTTTCAAAGTAACAAAGGGCCGGCCAGTGGTTATATGCTTGATGAACGACTCATTCAGAACGCGACAACTGTCTTCCAGCAGAGGAACCACCACTTCGATTCCTGCTGCTCTAAGTTTTGCCACCCCCTCGCCACATACTATCGGATTAGGGTCAACCATACCGACAAAAACCCTGGCGACTCGGGCAGCAATAAGGGCATCCGCACACGGGGGGGTTTTACCGAAGTGGGAACATGGCTCAAGGGTAACGTAGTACTTCTGCACCAGATGCCATTTCAGCAGCTTGGCGCAACGCATGGATTTCTGCATGGGGGGTACCGGCCTTTTGATGCCACCCCTCCCCCACCACAGCACCATCCTTGACGATGACACATCCAACAGCAGGGTTTGGCGATGTTTTGCCGACTCCACGTCTTGCCAGTGCCAGTGCTCGGCTCATCATTTTATCAGTCAAATTCATCACTTTTTCAACAATTCCTGCAATTCGGACATAAATTCCGTAATGTCCTTGAATGAGCGATAAACAGAAGCAAAGCGTACATATGCCACCTGGTCAATGGCGTGCAGTTCACTCATAACCCACTCTCCCAATGATTTACTGGGAACCTCTTTTTCGCCACTCTCCTGCATCTTGACTTCAAGCCGATCTACCAAACGCTCAATGGTTTCAACGGACACCGGTCTTTTTTCACATGCCTTTTGTACACCCGCAACAAGCTTCATTCGGTCAAAAGGCTCACGTCGGCCATCTTTTTTAATGACTAAAGGTAATACTTCCTCGACCCGCTCATGTGTAGTAAATCTTTTCCCGCACGACTCACATTCGCGGCGTCTGCGGAATAGTAGAGCCTTCCTTGTATGGACGTGAATCAACAACCTTGCTGTCCGCAAATAAACAGAAGGGACATCTCATCGTGCCTCCGGTCTCGATTCGTTTTTCTCAAATTTATCAACAATAACACCTGACTCTCTTATCATCTCTTCAGCCAACTGATCAGGGTAGCCAAGCTCAAAAACAACTCTCTTTATACCAGCATTGATGATCATCTTAGAGCAGATTATGCAGGGCAAGGTTGTACAGTAGAGAGTGGAGCCATTGATACCCGTACCATGCTTTGCCGCCTGAACGATGGCGTTCTGTTCAGCATGGAGACCGCGGCACAATTCATGGCGCTCGCCAGATGGGATAACGAGCTTTTCTCGCAAGCAGCCCACATCCAGACAGTGCGAAACGCCGGAGGGAGCACCATTATAGCCGGTTGCGAGGATATTTTTATCCTTGACAATAACAGCCCCAACTTGCCGTCTTAGACACGTTGAACGCTTGGAAACAAGATGGGTAATCTCCATGAAGTATTCATCCCAACTGGGACGGATCATACTATCACTCCGTTTGAAAAAGGCTAAGATACCTGAAATAGTTTGAAGGGTCAAGAATGCCAACCCGCAGCATGAAAAAAAGCGCCAGTTCAAGGCGCTTTTGGGGATAGCTCTGGATAGGGAAACCACTTACCTCAATAATTTGAACAGATATATAAAAGTACCACCCACTGAAAGGCTTGAGAGCAACCCAGCAACTTGGTTGACCGATACGGAGAAGTTTACACGTCCGGGATAATCAATATTGTGGTAGGCGCCGATGCTCTGCATAAAAAGATGCCAGTCATTATCCCAGCAGAACACCTGAAGATAAAGTTCCGACCCCTTCCACAGAAAAATACAGACAAAAACAACAGCAAAGGCAATAAACCCACGGGCGATGACAGAATCGCGGATCTGCAAGTAGATTTTCCGTATCATGTCAATATTGATTATGGACAGAAAAACCCAGTTCGCATTTTCGATCATGCGTATGTTCCGCAGAATGTTGTAAGAAGGCTCTGGGTTAATATATACGAAGCCTACAGATAAAGTGATAACTATAAGACAAACTACATATACCACTACCTTACTCCCGCTTGCTTCCAGTGTTCTACTAAAAACATAATACTCTTGGAACCCATGTGTCATAACCATGATGGCAACAGTGCCGATGATGTAATGAATTGCGGCCAGGCGAGGATAATCGCTCCAAGGTGCAAGCAGGTATGCCTGACTGATAAAGATCAGAAAAAAACCCAAAGAGATACTCGTCCAGATGCGTGCATTGCCAATACTAAAGTAAAAGCTAATGATCCCTGCCAAAAACCAGAAGAAGGTCTGAACCAGTGAAATAGAACTTATATTATAAAAGGAATCCATTATATTCTCCCAGAATCATTGCTCTCTTAATTAGACAATCTTTTTATTTCCTGTTTTATCACATCAGTCATTTCTTTTAATTTAGTGAGACTAGTCAACAATTTAGATGATTTTTCTATCCCAGCCATAAACTTTGCCACCTCGTTTGCATCCAACAGCGCGCTTCTGCCACCACAAATGTTTAATTCTTTATCTATAAGTATCCGCCCCACTTTACCAAGGTAAGCTGCTGCAATTTCCTTTAAATCGTCTTCAAGTTCATGCAGTTTAGCGTCCTGTTCTTTATTGTCCCGTTCCTGTATTGCCTTGCTTTGTTGTTGCAGCTGAGCTTCGAATTGGGCCTTTGTTGAAGTCCAAATTTTATCGATGTTGACCATTTCAAGAAGATCATAATGCATCAACTCATCGGCACTTTTTGTCGACAGAACATCTACCTTTGCCCCAGGCAGCCCAGCGATCTTTTGCGATTCAGTGGCAGAAGTCTCAATATCATTGGAACCATCGTGGAAAAAACCGAGCGGTACCCCCTCTTTGTAAAAAATCAATGCAGATCTGTCTTCGGTGTAGATTCTCAGACACCCATTCAGCTGCCGAGCTTTCATCTTTTCCAAAAGACCCTTCACGTCGATAAGCTTAAGCTCCTGCCCGCGGTAGAGAACCTCGCCATGCAAAAGTGCATGGAGTCCCATCACCAGGTCTCGTGAGAGCCTGTACACTGAGAGACTGCCTCCTCCAGAAAGGATAAGGTTGCATAGCTCGGCAATGGCCTCGAAACCGGAAAGTCGTGCCTTGTTGAACTCGCACATGGCGCTGATCAATTTGCCACCTTCAAAGAAGAGGATAACTTTGGAGGCAGGAAAACTGAAGCTGAGATACCCGGTAAAACTGCCTGCCTTTAACTTCTCAAGTATTTCGGGAAGATTGATCTTGGCAGCAGCTACGTTTTCATATAATGGATTTCCCTTGGGTAAGAGGAACATCCTGATCTCCTTTTTGGATTAGATATATAGGAGTGAAAAGCCTGACTACTATATGTTAAAACGATTGGAAATAAAAGCTTCAACTGGCAGGGTTTATGGCAGAACAATCATCGTCTTTTTCAAAAGATGCTCTCCATTTAAAATAGTGCCAAGAGGTCATCAAGTAATTAATATAGGAGCCAATGTGGGATTGGGTTGTAACATTGTGATTCAAGAAATTAGAAGATGTCTCCCCATCCTTCATGAGGATAAAGTTACTAGGTAGCAAAAACTACGGTTTAATCTTGAATAGATAGAGATCAGGCTATCAGTGCTCCACTCTCACTCTTTTAAACATCTTAAAAGTAAATCTGAAAAATCAAAAAGCCCGATGTATACATCGGGCTTTTTTTCATGATGGACAAGTAGCTTACTTTGCAGCAATTGCCTTGTCAAATCCCATCTGGAAAGCTTTCTTGTTAAGCTCAATAAAAGCTTCGGGAACACTGGCCAGAACGGCTTTTTCGGCACTTTCCTTGGTTACGACACCGGTCAGTGCCACCATGGCGCCAAGCGCAACGATGTTGGCCACGATCTCGCGCCCTACTTCATTTTTGGCGGTATTGATGATCGGGAAAGGAAACGACTCTTAAAATTCCTTTCGGAATGCTTGGTAACCAGATCGGAATCGATCAGCAGCACGCCGCCTTCTTTCAGGTCGTGTGAGTACTTGTCGGCAGGCTTCCTGGGTCAGCGCCAGCAGCGCGTCAACCACGGTCGCCTTCGGGTAGTCGATGGCGGTGTCGGAGATGATGACTTCCGATTTGGATGCCCCACCCCTTGCCTCAGGGCCGTAGCTCTGGGACTGAACGGCCTGCTTACCGTCGTAGATCGAGGCGGCTTCTGCCATGATGACGCCGGCAAGGATTAGACCCTGCCCGCCAGCCCCGGAAAATCTGATTTCATATCTTTGAGACATCTGATCTTCTCCTTTATGGATTTAATTACTTGCCGCCTTGGCGCGCTCGATGACTTTGGCGTACTCGGCAGTGTATTCCGGCTTTTCTTCCTTATACAGTACGCCGGTGAGAATCTTGCCCTCCAGCTGCTCGGCGGTCATCTTCTCGGCAGCCTTGACCGGCACGGCGACTTCTTTCAGGCGGTTCATCATCTCAATAACCGATTTGAACTTGTTGCGGCGGCCGTAGGTGGTCGGGCAGTCGTCCAGAATCTCAACGACGGAGAAACCTTTGTGCTGAATGGCTTCGACGATCAGCTTGTCGATCTGGTTGCGTGGTAAGCGGTACCGCGGGCGACAAAGGTCGCGCCGGCGCCGATAGCCAGTTTGGCGACGTCGAAAGCCGGGTCCGGGTTGCCGTAGGCGGTGGTGGATGCCTTGTGCGCCGGTCGGGGTACAGGGAGAGAACTGGCCGCCGGTCATCCCGTAGATATTGTTGTTCATGATGATGTAGGTCATGTTGATGTTTCTACGGCAGGCATGAATGAAGTGGTTCCCGCCGATGGCGGTGCCGTCGCCGTCGCCGCCAACCAGAATCACGTTCATCTCGGGCTTAGCCATCTTGACGCCGGTGGCAAAGGCAGCTGCGCGGCCGTGGGCGGTATGAAGCGTACAGAAATCGAGATAGCCGGGGAGACGCGAAGCGCAACCGATACCTGATACAATCGCGGTATTGTTCTTCTCGAGGCCCAGAGTGTCAATGGCCCGGATCAATCCCTTCATGACGATGCCGTGGCCGCAGCCGGGACACCAGATGTGGGGCAGTTTGCCGGGACGGATATATTTATCGTAATCAAAAGCCATGTTACTTAACCTCCTTGATCTTATCGAGGATCTGGTCCGGGTTGATCGGCTCTCCGTCAACGCGGAAGATGCCGAGAACCGGCGCCTTTCCTTCAGCGCAACGCTGTACTTCGCCAGTGCACATCCCGAGATTCATCTCAGGAGTAATAAAAGCCTTTACCTTGCCCGCCAGAGCCTTGATCTGTTTGTCCGGGAACGGCCAGAAGGTCTTGATCCGGAACATGCCGGCCTTGATTCCCTGTTTACGGGCCTCGTTGACTGCATAACGTGCCGAGCGGGAGGTGGAGCCGAAGGCTACGATGGCAACTTCTGCGTCATCCAGCAGGTACTCTTCAAAGGTGACGATGTCGTCGATGTTTGCGTCGACCTTGCGAACCTGGCGCTCTTCCTCGGCCTGGACCAAGGCAGCCTTGGTGGTCGGGAAGCCATCCTCCGCCTTATTGAGACCGGTCACATGGAAGCGGTAGTCGGAACCGAAAGCAGCCAGCGGAGGAACGTCGCCAAAGTTGGTATCATAAGGCTTATATTGCTCTGGTGGAACAGGCGGAGCGGTACGGTTAATGACTTCCAGCTCGCCCGGCTCCGGGAAAACAATCCGCTCGCGCATGTGGGCAACGATTTCGTCAGGCATGATCATAACCGGCATGCGGTATTTCTCGGCCAGGTTGAAGGCGCGAACAGTCTCTTCAAAAGTTCCTGAACGGAAGCCGGAACAAGGCAAATAGCGGCGTGGTCACCGTGGGTGCCCCATTTGGCGCACATGACGTCCGACTGACTGGGGCCGGTGGGCATTCCGGTTGAAGGACCGCCACGCATGACATTAATAGATGACGCAGGGGATTTCGGCGATGCAGCCGTAGCCGATCAGCTCCTGCTTCAGGGAAAGACCGGGACCGGAGGTGGAGGTCAGACTTTGGCGCCGGTGAGGGATGCGCCAATAATGGCGGCCATGGCGCCGATTTCGTCTTCCATCTGAATGAATTTCCCGCCGATTTTGGGCAATTCATCGACATAACCTCGGCAACCTCAGTCGAGGGGGTGATCGGGTAACCTCCGAAAAAAGTGCACCCGGCATACAGGGCGCCCTGGGCGGCAGCTTCGTTACCCTGAAGAAACGCTACTTTTTTGGCCACTTTCATTTCCTCCTGTAAATTATTAAGCTGTGACTTTGATAGCGAAGTCGGGACATCTCAGTTCGCACTGCATGCACTTGATACATGCCTCAAGGTTTTTGACGGAGCCATAAAAGCCCTTCATTTCAAGAACCTTGGTGGGGCAGAACTCAACACAGATGTGGCACCCCTTGCAGTACTTCTCGATGATCTCAATTGTTCGCAAGTTTTTTTCCATCTAGCAAGACTCCTTTACCGTAATATACCCTTTCAGGCCAAAACGGTGTTGTATAACACATCCTGTATACAAAAAGCAAGAAAGAGTTTGCATTAACTCTTTGCACCCTTGTAACAATGTTCTAGCCGATTTTTCCAGGAAAGGCAAAGAAGGGCTGAATCTCTTCCAGCTGGAATCTTAACACGTTTACTTCATGCTGCCGACCAGTTCCTTGACGGCTGCAACCGACTTGTCCATCATGGCCTGCTCTTCTGCATCGAGTTTGAACTGGATGATTCTTTCAACCCCTTCTCAGCCCAGCAAGCACGGAACGCCAACGTAGAAGCCGTTGACGCCGAACTCGCCCTGCAGGAAGCAGCAGGTCGGAAGAACGCGTTTCTGATCCTTGAGGATCGACTCAGCCATGGCGATGGCGGAGGAAGCCGGTGAGTAGAAGGCGGAACCGGTCTTCAGCAGGGCAACAACTTCGCCGCCGGCACCACGGGTACGCTTGACCATGGCTTCCATGACTTCCTTGGCCTTCTTGTCGCTGTATTTCTGCTCAAGGAGTTCCATGACCGGAATGCCGTTAACACTGGCATAACGAACCAGCGGCACCATGTCGTCGCCGTGGCCGCCGAGGGTCATGGCGTTAACGTCCTTAACGGAGACGCCCAGTTCCCAGGCGATAAAGCCTGCGAAACGGGCGGAGTCGAGTACGCCGGCCTGACCGATAACACGGTTGTAAGGGAAGCCGGTAATTTTCTGGCAGAGCGTGACCATGGCGTCAAGCGGATTGGAGATGACGATGACGAATGCGTTGGGAGCGAATGGCCTTGATCCCTTCGGCAACCGAAGTCATGATTTGGAGTTGACTTCGATCAGGTCATCACGGCTCATGCCCGGCTTGCGCGGCAAGACCGGCGGTGACGATGACAACATCGGAACCTTTGATGTCTTCGTAGCTGTTGGTGCCTTTCAGGTTAACGTCGAAGCGGTCAACAGGGCCGCTTCGGCGATGTCGAGCATCTTGCCCTGGGGAAGCCTTCGACAATGTCGAAAAGGACAACATCACCAAGTTCACGCAAAGCACAAAGCTGAGCGAAAACGCCACCAATCTGTCCACCACCGATTAATGAAATCTTTTTACTTGCCATGTTTTCTCCTCCTTGATTAGATGGTTGGGTTACGTGTTTACATACCTTTATGCTGATAGCATCCAACTATTGCGTTCAAGGTTGCGCTGGGACGCATTGCTTTTTCCGTCTTCATCCGGATCTGGGATGATAGTAGCCACCCATATCGAGGTTTACCCTGGGCTCCGATCAGCTCTTCATTGATCTTTGCCTCATTTTCCTGAAGCTGCTTGGCTACTTTGGTAAAACGTGTCTGCCAGATCCTTGTCCTTGGTCTGCTCTGCCAAAGCCTCGGCCCAGTACATTGCGAGGTAGAAGTGGCTGCCCCTGTTATCTATCTGACCAACCTTACGGGCCGGGTTCTTGTTGTTGTCCAGGAATTGGTATTGGCCTGATCAAGCGTATCAGCCAGGAGCTGAGCTTTTTCATTTTTGAAGGTAGCTGGCCAAATGCTCCAGCGATACCGCCAAGCGCCAGGAATTCACCGAGTGAATCCCATCGCAGGTAACCTTCCTGGACAAACTGCTGAACATGCTTGGGCGCCGAACCGCCTGCTCCTGTCTCGAACAGTCCACCGCCAGCCAGAAGCGGCACGATCGACAGCATCTTCGAGCTGGTACCCAGTTCAAGAATCGGGAACAGGTCGGTAAGATAATCCCTCAAGGCATTTCCGGTTACGGAAATGGTATCCTGGCCGGCTTTCGCCCTTGGAAGCGTGAAGTGCATCGCTTCCACGGGAGACATGATATGAATTTCCAGACCCTTCGTATCGTGATCTTTCAGGTACTGTATTCACCTTTTCAATCATCTGGGCGTCATGAGCCCTGTTTTTATCCAGCCAGAACACAGCCGGTGCTCCGGTTGCCCGTGCCCTGCTGACAGCCAGCTTGACCCAGTCCTGGATCGGCAGATCTTTTGCCTGGCATCCGCGCCAGATATCGCCTTCTTCCACGGTGTGCTGGAACAGCACCTCTCCCGGAAGCATCAACAACTCGCACCGTGCCGTTTGCCCGGAACCTTAAAGGTCTTGTCGTGGGAGCCGTATTCTTCAGCCTTCTGTGCCATAAGACCAACGTTTGAGACGCATCCCATGGTTGTGGGATCGAACTGGCCGTTTTTCTTACAGAAATCGATGCACTCCTGATACCACTCCGAATAGCAGGTGTCGGGAATAACGCATTTGACATCGTGAAGTTTCCCATCGGGACCCCACATGCCACCCGAGTCACGGATAACAACAGGCATGGATGCATCAATGATGATGTCGTTACTGGCATGTAGATTGGTGATGCCCTTGTCGGAGTCCACCATCGCCAGTGCCGGTCTTTTCTTGTAAACTTCCTGGATATCAGCTTCTATTTCAGCTTTTTTGGCTTCCGGCAGTTTCTGTATTTTTGCATACAGGTCGCCCATGCCAAGATCCGGATTGACACCCAGTTCTTTGAAAGTAGCTGCATGCTTTTCAAAAACGTCTTTATAGAAGACCGAGACGAAATGACCGAACATGATCGGATCGGAGATCTTCATCATGGTGGCTTTAAGGTGTACGGAGAACAGAACATCCCTTCTGCTTTTGGCATCTTCGATCTGCTCAGCAATGAATTTGCGCAGGGCACGGACACTCATGAATGCGCCATCAAGAACTTCACCTGCCTGAAGGGGCAGTTTTTCTTTCAGAACCGTAACTTTTCCGGCCTGGTCTACGAACTCAATTCTTACATCGCCGGCTTTTTTCATGGTGGTGGATTTTTCACTGTGGTAAAAATCGCCGGCGGTCATGTGCGATACATGGGTCTTGGAATCCGGGCTCCAGGCGCCCATCTTATGGGGATGTTTTTTGGCATATTCTTTTACTGCGCGTGCCGATCTCCTATCGGAGTTTCCTTCCCGCAGCACCGGGTTGACGGCGCTGCCCAGACACTTGGCATATCTTGCATGAAGAGCTTTCTCTGCTTCGTTTTTTGGCTCCTCCGGGTATTCTGGGAGTTTGTAGCCCTGCTCCTGCAGTTCCTTGATTGCAGCTTTAAGCTGTGGGATCGAGGCACTGACATTTGGCAGCTTGATGATGTTGGCTTCTGGTTTCTGGGTAAGCTCACCTAAATAAGCCAAGTTCATCAGGCCATCTTCTGGCTTTCGGTCAGGTAATCGGGAAAGTTTGCGATAATTCTGCCTGCAAGGGAGATGTCCCTGTGTTTCAACGACAACGCCAGCCGCCTTTGTGAATGCATTGACGATAGGGAGTAATGAATAGGTTGCCAGTGCGGGTGCTTCATCAATTTTCGACCAGATAATCTTTGATGTCTCTGTTGTCATGTTCTCTCCTTAATTTTTATGCTTATTTACAAGGCTTGGTGCGCCCCAGATTCGTTCGCTTGCGCCAGCCAATAGCTAAAAAGCAGCGTAACCCATTGAAGTAGCTACATTAAATTAATATCATGTGACACGGAAAAATTTTGTATACAGTATACAAAAGAAATTTCTGTGTCAAGGAAAAATTATTGAGGAAAACTGTGTAATTTACTACTATTAAGGGACCGACAATCAATAGCAGATTGCCGGTCCTTGGCGGAGGGATGGAACTACTGAAGGGGTCGATCCTGGGAATAACGCCTAGCCTCATTGAGGTCTTCACGACTTGGATTTCTAGGTATGCGTAACACTTGTCCGGGCCAGATGTGTTTCGGGTTGCTGATCTGGTCACGATTGGCACGATAAATAAGAGGCCAAAGATTTCGATCATTGTAAATCTCAGGCTGTAAAGCAATGAATGGAAGGCTTTCACCTCGCTTCACCGTGTGATGAACAGGCAATTGGCGATCCCTCGATTGTTTTAGCTTATCTGCCTTATCAGCAAGCTTGCGGGACTCGGCCTCCCGAGCGGCTTTAACTGCTGCCAACTTTTCCTCAGTCAATTTGCGTGCCTGCTCGTCCAGAATACGCTTTTGCTGCTCTTCCAGAAATTTAGCCTCTTCTAACGATTTAGCCTCTGCTGCCATACGTTGCTTTTCCAGTATGAGGTTTTTTTCAAGAAGATTTCCTTTAGACCAGGCAAGCAAAAAGAGCTTATCTGCTTCCGCAATTTCTTTTTCTCTTACCAGTAACTCACCCTTTAAAATTAAATCTTCAATGCTTTTATATTCAGCAGGAAGTATCTTTTCTCCCTCTTCCTGTTTAATTCTGCCAAGGAGAGACATTGCATCTTCCCGCCATAGGGAAACCGATGTCGAACAACCAGATAATAGGAAAAAAAACAGGAGAATCCCAGGTAGAGTTTTTATCGCGATTCGGCTCATTAATTACCTTTATTTGCCGGTCGTTTTAAGTCCCAGTTCACGCAACTGCTTCAAATCTACCGCGGAAGGTGCTTCGGACATCAAACAAGCCCCTTTCTGTGTTTTTGGAAAAGCTCATGACGTCCCTGATGGAATCACTGCCGGTAAGAAGCATAATCAATCGATCGAGGCCAAACGCAATACCGCCATGGGGAGGTGTACCATATTCCAGAGCATCAAGGAGGAAGCCAAATTTTGATTTGGCATCATCTTCGCTCAAGCCAAGCATCTTAAACATTAAGGACTGAACTTTTTCCTGATGAATTCTGATGCTACCGCCACCAATTTCGTTGCCATTCAGTACAAGATCGTAAGCTTTTGCGCGGCAACGACCCGGATCACTTTCCACGTATTCCAAATCCTCATCCATCGGAGCCGTAAAAGGATGATGGACAGCGGCCCAGCGTTTTTCTTCTTCGTCCCACTCAAGGAGTGGAAAGTCGGTGATCCAGACAAAGTTAAAGACGTCTTTGTTCAGCAGTCCGAGCATCTTGGCCAACTGATTCCGCAATTTCCCCAGTGAGTCGCTTACAATTCTAGGCTTATCGGCTACAAAAGGGAGCAGGTCCCCCACTTCAGCAGCAAAGGCTTGTTCCATGGCAGTGATTTCTTCAGGAGTGAAAAATTTGGTGATTGGAGACTGCCAGCCTTCTTCAGTGACCTTTACATATGCCAGCCCTTTTGCACCATAGATCTTTACAAACTCGGTAAGATCATCAATCTCCTTGCGAGACATACCGCCGCAACCTTTTGCATTAAGACCCTTAACGATTCCACCACCGGCGACCACATCGGCAAAAACCTTGAAACCTGAGTCTTTTACCAAATTGGATAACTCAACCAACTCCAGGTTAAAACGAAGATCAGGGTTGTCTACGCCAAATCTCCGAATGGACTCGGCATAAGTCATGCGCGGAATGGGCAGATTAATGGAAACTCCTTTTGCCTCGGCAAAGATCCTTGCCATGAGTCCTTCCATGACTGTAATTATATCTTCACGATCAATAAAAGACATCTCACAGTCGATCTGGGTAAATTCAGGCTGCCTGTCAGCGCGGAGATCTTCATCCCTGAAGCAGCGGACCACCTGAAAATATCGATCAAATCCGGAAATCATCAGAATCTGTTTGAAAAGCTGGGGCGATTGCGGCAAGGCATAAAATTTCCCACGATTAATACGAGAGGGGAACAAGGAAGTCCCGGGCGCCTTCCGGTGTTGACTTGGTCAGGAAAAGGTGTCTCCAGCTCGAGAAACCCGTTGTTGGTCAGGTACTGCCTTGTCACCTGTGCTACCTTGGAGCGCAGGATGAGGTTCTCCTGCAATATCGGTCTTCGCGAGGTCAAGGTATCGATGCTTGAGACGCAGTATTTTCAGACACATCCACATAATCGTCCAAGGTAAAGGGAAGGGCTTTAGACCTGCTGAGCATTTTGCACTCTGATACAAGCACTTCTACTTCACCAGTTTTAAGATTGGAATTCACTGTCCCTTCTGGTCGGGAATAACTTTACCTTTTATGGCCACAACATATTCGTTACGGACTGCTTCAGCCTTCTGGTGCGCCTTAGGATTATTGTCTGGGTCAAAGACTATCTGGGCGAGGCCTTCACGATCGCGGAGATCAACAAAAATCAATCCACCATGGTCACGACGTCGGTGAGCCCAACCCATCAACACGACTTCTTTTCCTATATCGCCTGCGGTCAAGGCACCGCAATAATGTGTTCTTTTCCAATCTCCCAGAAAATCTATCATATAAACCATCCCCCTGTTCCAGCTTCAATTGAAAAAACCTTGCAAGTATACTCAAAAAGATGTGACGCTTCAAGGAATAAAGCCAGTTTCTGGACAAAACTTTAGCAATCTCAGTTACACACTCTCTAACTCTCTTTAGTAACCATCTAGAAATACATTTAACGAAATTTGAGTTTCCATTACATAATGAAGTTTAGTAGTGACAAGGAAATAGAGCGTTTCACGGATGGATACAGCTAGCATGCCCGAAAGATTGACCCCATCAAGTCAAAAATGGAGCTTTTTCCTTAGGTAAAACTTTTGATTTATTTTTTTTAGCCATCGCCGATAAATAAATTGAGGTTTTTATTCTTTTTTTGTTTATAATGCGCCACTAGGCAAGGAACTGGCTAAGAAATTTTAAGAAAGTGCAGGTATTGATATGTCCTTTGTTGGCGATCTAGAACATTTACCTATCGTCGATCTTATACAATTGCTTCATTCAACTGAAAAAATCAGGCACTCTGGCTTTGAAGAGCAATAGGGGAGAGAGCCAGCTGGTCTTCAATGATGGCTTCATCGTCAGTGCCAATCATTACAACAACAGCATTCGTGTTGGGCAGATTTTGGTCGACATGAATGCCATCACCAGCGTACAGCTCGATCAGACTCTGCGGGAACAGAAAAAGCGCCG
>CAWAFF010000095.1:0-9075 GCA_963780945.1 uncultured delta proteobacterium
CAGGTCCGCTCCGATTGCCTGGATATTTCCTCGACCACCAGAAAATAGTGGGAGAAACCCTTGCTGTGGATGATGGCCAGCTCCTTTTGCAGGCGTTCCTCAACAATTTCATCGATCTTGCCGTAGCGCCATAAAGCCCCTTCCCGGGACCGCCGTTCCAGCTCCCCGCAGGCTTCATCATGGGAAAGATCACGGTAGGCGGGGAAAATGGTGCGGGAGAAGTCCCAATCGGTGCGGCAAAGGCTGGCGATGTGCCGGGCATTGTCCAACGCCTCGGGGCAGTGGGGGAATAAATCAGCCAACTGTTCGTGGGAAAACAGGTAGTCGTCTTCGCCGGCAATATCTGATGCTTGCAGCCGGGAGAGTTTGCTGTTGAGGTGAATTGCTCGCAGGACCTTGTGGAGGTGGAGATCATCCGGCTGGAGGAACAGGGCCCTTGATGTGGCCACAGGAGGTAGTTTCATCTCCCTTGCCAGCTGCAAGGCGCGGTGGGCGGAATGCCCAGGTGATAGTTCCACGAACAGCCCCGAGTGTTGTTGCAGTGTTGTCAAAACCTGACTGTCATCAGTGATGACGATCAACCCTTCCCGGTACCGGGCGATGGCCTGGTCGAGAGCAAAGCCTTCTTGGCAGTGGAGATCGGAAAGCAGTCGGCAGAGGTTGGCATAGCCCTCATCATTTCGCGCCAGGAGAACAGCCCGCTGGTTGGCAGTCACCGCTTCGGCGCCGATAATGGGTGCTATGCCCGCTTCGCGGGCGGCCTGGAGAAAACGGGGGATGGCGTAGAGGCCGTTACGGTCGGTGAGGGCAATGGTATCCATACCCATCTGCCGCGCCGCTTTACAGAGCGCTTCGGGAGAATGGATGCCCCAGGAGGGGGAGAAGGAAGAATGGACGTGCAAATGGATCATATGGCTGTTATGGCTGTGGCTTTTGGCCAATAGCGGCGTTCGCCTGCGCCCCTCCTTGTGCGGCGTAGCCCTGCTACGCCTCCGCGTCACGGCTTGTCTGCCTTGCTTTTGGCGCAAAATCCGCAGCCAGTTGGTTTTTTATGCTGTGGCTTTTTTGGCAAGTGTGTTCGAACTTCGCTCTTCCTTTGCGACATAGGCTGGCCCTCCCCTAACCCCTCCCATAAAGGGAGGGGGACATGGTGACGCTCATTCTGACGTTCAATCTGACGTTCAATCTGACGTTCAATCTGACGTTTCATTCCGACGATTCATTCCGACATTCATTCCCTCTCCCCTGGTGGGAGAGGGTTAGGGAGAGGGGGCGAACCGTGATGCGGAAAGTCTCATTCCTACTTTCATTTTCTGCCGTTCTTGGTCAACGTCATATACTTTGTCTCCTCAGGGTTCCAGGTCGGCGCCTTTTCGCAACAAACAAGATTGCCTTTGCCCAGGGGAATCCCGCGCCCCCAGCGAATAGCCTCTTTGCCATGTTTTTCCCGTAAAAGATCCAGCGTTTGCTGTAGTTCGACTGTTTTCGTAGGTGCCGTGCCACCGCCATGCTGGAAAAGCTCCAGTTGCATCCTGTCCTCTGCTGCCTGGCATGACAGCCGCAGCCCCTTTACTCTGATCCTTCGTTTGCAGGTGGCGAAGTAAATTTCCTCCACAGCTGAAAAGAGATCCAGGTCAAGGGTTAGTGGGCTGGGAAGCTTCTTTTTCCCATGTTCGGCAGACACCATCGGCGTAGGTTATGGCCAGTGAGATTATCCCGGCGCTTTTGCCTGATTGGCGCAACCTCAAGCCGCAGGCCTCGGTGAGACGCAACAGCTCGGAGAGCAGCACCGCGTCATCGTTTTCCTCCTGCTCAAGGAACCCTTCCTCTATTATCTCATTGCTTTGACGCGGGGTCTGGACTGGAGACCTGTCGATGCCGCAGGCCCGGTCGTGGAGGAGCGGGGCAAAGGTGCCGACGGCGAGGCGGAGCTGGCCGATGGAAAGGGAGGCCAGCTGTTCCACCCGCTGCAGATTCAGATCCCGCAAGAGAAGCAGCTGGCGCGCTTCGCCGATGCCGGGAATTACTGAAACGGGAAAGGGGGCGAGAAAGTTCTTTTCCGAGCCATGAAAGACGTCATAGACACCCGGTTCCGGCATTACATCGGCGGCAATGCGGGAAACCAGCTTATTGATGCCCGTCCCTGCCATCGCCTGTAAGCCAAGATGCCGCTCAATGGCCTTCTCCATCCGTGCCGCCACATCCCGGGCCGGACCGAACAGCTTCCGCGAGGCGGTGACATCGAGAAAGATCCTGCCTAACGCCGGTTCGATAATAGGCGTGAACTCCTCAGAAAGTTCCCTTAGTGCCCGGTTCCCTCTGGCGATCAAGAGCGGGTCTGGCGGGATGATCAGCAGGGAAGGGCAGATCTTTCGAGCCCGGAACAGAGGCGTTCCGGGCAGGATACCTGCCGCCGCTGCTTCCGCTGAGACGCACTGGATAAGCGACTGCTCCGAGTTGAGCGGCGCTACCCCCACCGGCCTTCCACGCAGATCACGATCGTTCAGTCTGGCAAGGGCAATGGGGAAGAATGGAACTGCTATGTGGAGGATTTCCCTGGCCATTTCTTATAAAACCGCATGGAGCCTACGAGGACTCCCCTGATGTGGAACTGGTCGTTTTCAGTGACGATGATAGGGCTCATGGCCGCATTGGCGGGATGCAGCTCGAAATGGTCGCCTTTGCGGACAAAACGCTTGATGGTGATGGCGCCATTCACTTCAGCGATGATGGTCTGGCCGTTTTCAGCGGTTGGCTGAGGGTGTACCGCCACATAATCGCCGTCCATGATGCCCATCTCCACCATGGAATCGCCCCGCACCTCGTAAACCACGTTGCCGGGCCCGGCCATGGCAGAAGGGACCTCGATCACATCGGGCATTTCAAAGGCCTCCACCGGTTTGCCGGCGGCGACGATACCCACCAATGGCACTTCGATCCCGCCACTGACCGCTTCAGCATGGTTGATCTGAATGCTCCTCTTGGCATTCCACTGGCGCGACAGATGCCCGTCCCGCTCCAAAAGCTTCAGGTAGTGCTGCACAGTCCCCAGCGATTGAAAGCCGCAGCGCCCGGCAATCTCCTGCTGGGAAGGGGGATAGCCATGGCGCTGGTTATACGCTGCTATGAAATCAAGAACCTTCTTCTGTTTCGGCGTCATATGAGTCTCCTGCTCTTTCCGGGAGAATACTCGTAAGTTTATCGTAAGTCAAGGAGGCAGAAGGCAATGGATGGTGGATGGTGGATGGTGGATGGTGGATGGTGGATGGTGGATGGTGGATGGTGGATGGTGGATGGTGGATGGTGGATGGTGGATGGTGGATGGTGGATGGTGGATGGTGGATGGTGGATGGTGGATGGTGGATGGTGGATGGTGGATGGTGGATGGTGGATGGTGGATGGTGGATAGTGGATGGTGGATGGTGGATATGGTGGATATGGTGGACATGGTGGACATGGTGGACATGGTGGACATGGTGGACATGGTGGACATGGTGGACATGGTGGACATGGTGGACATGGTGGACATGGTGGACATGGTGGACATGGTGGACATGGTGGATATGGTGGATATGGTGGATATGGTGGATATGGTGGATATGGTGGATATGGTGGATATGGTGCAAACCTGCATCATAATGAATCTGCAATTCCACCGCCCGGACTAATTTCATCCAGGTCGGCCGATAAAGCCTCTTGAGGTGACATTGTAATAGGCGCCTCAAAGTGGCCTTGCCATTATATCTCCTTTGCGTGCCAATTTTATTCCGGACATAACAAAGGAAGTGCTCTTCACCATCGCACGCAGGAGGAAATGCTTCACGGGTCATCAATAAACTAAAAGATCTAGGCCAGTAGCGACTTTACAAACACAACAGCCAAATTTGCCCTGTAAAGGGCTTTTTTGCCATGCAACAAGGGGAATGCTTGCTAAAAATTTTTGTTAGTTATGATTTGAAAGAGGCCAATGACTTTATTTGTGGATCATGGCTGAAAACTTTGCACTGGGCACTAGAAGTGGCTACTACTAATGATGATGAGGAGGAGTTGATGACATGGATTGCAGTAAAAATTGATAACGTCCGATAAGATATATTATGTCAAGTACGTGATCTGTTCTATTCATTGCTGTAGGACGCAGCAGCAGCAAAGCTTGCAAGAAGACCATGTTGGTGCGTTATACAAAGCTTTGGAAATATAAACAAGTCGCCTACCGCTCCCGCCCCGCCTCTTGGAACGCCTTGCTGACTGGTGAAAAGAAATACTCCAGCACAGACCGCGTCCCCAGTTTGATCTCTGCTGTAACCTGCATGCCAGGTGTCAATTTATAGTTCTTGCCGTCTGCAATCAGTTGCTGATTAGATAGTGTCACCAAAGTTCGGTAGTTCGACTGACTGCTGGCTTTGTTGGTTGGAGTGATCCCCTGTTCACCCATCCTGGTCTGGCCTTGGTTCTCACTGGCATCAGCACTTACTTGATCCACTATCCCGTCGATCATTCCATACTTCTGGAAAGTGAACGCCGACAGCTTCAACTTTGCTGGGAGTTTCGGGCGCACAAAGCCGATATCCTCAGTCGATACCCACACTTCAGCCTGAAGTGGCTCATTTCTCGGCACCAATGTCATCATAATCGTACCCGGAGTTACCACGGTACCAGCGGTATGCGTGGCCAGGTCCTTGACCACCCCATCCTGTGGCGCCTTCAGTTCGAGCAGATCATGACGGTGCTGCTGCTTGGCCAGTTCCTGCTGAATTTTATCAAACTGCCCCAGCGCCTCAGCCCGTTCAATCTGTAACTGCCGGTGATTATCGGCTGTTATCTGGGTCGCTTTTTTCCGGGTTTGAGTGATCGTTGCCTGGGCGCTCCTGAGGCTGAATTCCTGAGAACGCAGGTCGTGCTCCTTCTCTATCCGTTCCCGTTGTTTTTCAGCAGCCTGTAGTCTGGCAACTGTTCCTGCTTGATACAGATCCTCGTAAGCCTTTTCCTGCTCCTGATAATGGGGCAGGGTCTGCTCCAGTTTGTTTCTGACTTCACGGGCCGAGGCCATCTCCTGGGAGGCCTTTTCCAGCACGCTCTGCTGTTCTGCTAGAGCGCTTTCATAGGCGCGGCGATTGGCCTGGTACTGGGCAAAGATGTGGGCAAAGAGATCAGCAGGATCACCATCCTCCCTTAGCAACGGTTTGCCACTCAGCTCTGCATCGATTCGGCGCATGGTTAGCCGCAACCTATGAAACTCGGAGAAGAGAGATTTCCCTTCTGCAGTGGACAGCACAGCATCCATCTTCATCAGGATCTGCCCCTGTCGGACGAACGCTCCCTCCTTCACCAGGATCTCTTTCACGATACCCTGTTCTGCCGGCTGGATAATCTTTAGATATGTCTGCGGCACCAGTTTGCCTTCCGCAATCGCCACGATATCCAGGCGTCCGAATGTAGCCCAGAGTATCAGACCCACGAACAGCGTCGCCACAACCTTCAGAACAGTTCTCCCCAATGGCGCCGGTGCTTTATCCTGGATCTGCATTATTGAGGGGCGGAAATCCAGCGGGTCGGTCTCTGACGAACCGGCCAGACGTTCACTCAATCTACGCCACCAAGATTCTTTTTGCTGTTCATGCTGATGCATTTATCCATTCACCCCTGTTTTCCCTCTCCTCAATACCACTTTACAGTCCCGTCCTAGTCGTATCCGTGTCTTGTGGCCATGTATCAAATTTTTGTTTTTTGTCTTTTCGGTTTTCCGTTGGAGGCGTACAGACCGCCCTGCCCCTCTGGACAGTCTGTACGCTTATATGGCCATTTTGGCGTTCCCGGAAAGCTTTGATTCGTGCTTCCTACATGCGCTTCATTCCTTCTTGTAGTCCATTGAATCCTTTCAGTTCTGTACCGCAGTTGCCCGAAGCAAGGGTGGTGTCCATAGTGAAGGCTTGAGTGGAACCAAGTGTACCTGCCATGTCACGACCAAAGCCGGTGTCGGCTCCCAGCCGGTGGGAATTAGCCTCTGCATTGCCAAGGTTGGCAAGATCATGCGCCAAGGCGTTGCTGATTTTCTGCCATTGTGCGGCCATATTAACATTGTTCACAAATACAGTTTTGTCGAACTCGTTCAGATATTCATCGAGTTGTTCCACATCGAGGTAGTTGCCCGGTTGGCCCGTTGCCGTATCCTGAGACATTCCAGCCGTTGTCGAACTGACGTTGGTTGATGCGGCAGGCGTAGTCGTTGTGCCGAGATCGTCAGCCAATGGCAGGCTGTCTGATCCGAGCTTCGAGTTGAGGAGGCCGTCGTTCTGGTTATAATCATGCCCTGCAGGTGCAGCATCTTGCCCATTGCCCAATCCTTCATTGCCGTGGCTGACGGTGAGGCTGAAGACGTCAGAAACGGATAAGCTGCCCTCAGTGCTGCCTGTGGCTGCAACATTGTCGGTAGCGGAGACACGGACTTCCATGGTGCCGATCTGCTTTGGCGTCCAACCAGAGAAGGTGCCGGTTGATGCATCAAACTGCAGCCATTCGGGCAGAGCTGATCCATCTGCTAAGGTAGCTGTATAGGTGAGAGCATCGCCCTTGTCGATGTCGATAAAGCTGTCGCTTGGCATCTGCCAACTGAATGGTTTGTTGTACGTAAGATCCTGATCCGCCAAGGGCTTTGATATGATTGGCGCATCGTTGATTCCTTTGATGGCAAGTTTTAGAGTGGATGGCGTAACGGCCAAGCCATCCGTTGCTGCATAGTCGAACTGATCCGCAGCCTCTGCCGTTCGCCCCAGCGACTGGACATCATGTGCGGTGCTGTTAAGGGCATAGAGGTAGCTGCCATCAGCGGCAAGCTCGAAGGCACCATATGTTCCGGTGTAGCTGCCGGGAGCGGCTACGCTGAGGACGGTGCCGGCGTCGATATCTGTGTCGTTTGTCAGCACGTTGCCGCTGACGCTCGTCAGCAGATCCTCGGTCAGAAAGGCATTGTCCGGGGTGGTGACCGGTGCGTCATTCACACCGATGATCCCCACTTCGACCAATCCGGTTGCCGTTGCCCCCTTG
Organism: uncultured delta proteobacterium; assembly: GCA_963780945.1. Classification (GTDB taxonomy): domain Bacteria; phylum Desulfobacterota; class Desulfuromonadia; order Geobacterales; family Geobacteraceae; genus Geotalea. The sequence continues at coordinate 7,045 of CAWAFF010000095.1, forward strand.
TCGTCGCTGATGGTGTAGGAGAAGCTGTCCTGTAGCACATCGCCCTGGCCGAGTTCCTGAAAGCTGCTGCCGATATCATAGATGACCTCGCCGTTTTGCATCGTGACCGTGGCACCGACCACTGAAGAACCCACCGACACAACGGTCAGATGGTCGCCGGGATTCGGGTCGGTATCGTTTGCCAACAAGTTGGTGTACGGGAGGCTAACAGCGCCGCCATCTTCATAGACGGTAAAGCTATCGTTGCTGACAACCGGCGGACGGTTGATCAACATTTCAATCCCCTTCCGGTCGAGGCGTGTGCCGTCGTCAAACTCGATGGTGTTGATCACGCCGTCAGGCTGCGAGAACCATTGGCTGAGGGTGATGTATTCATTGGCACCTATAACATGCACCACCATATCATCATTAACCCGATCGGCCTCAAGCCCCCATTCGTTGAGTCCGCCGCCAACCCGGAGGGTATTGTGCCCCTGCGTGTCGACGATAACATCAGTCCCGTCGCCAGGCTGATAGAAGTAGGTGTCGTCACCGGCGCCGCCCATCAGGGTGTCGTCGCCCAGGCCACCAGACAGAAGGTCGTTGCCGGCCCCCCCTGAGAGAATGTTGGCACCGATATTGCCAATGAGGTTGTTGTTTTGGTCATTGCCGGTTCCATTGATGTCCGCCGAACCTGTCAGGGTCAAGTTCTCCACATTGGCCGAAAGGGTTTGGGATAGGGATGCCTTTACCAGATCAGTTCCCTCGTCGGCTGCTTCGATAATCGTTGCGGCACTGTCGGAGACGATGTAGGTGTCGTCACCTGCGCCGCCGAACAACTGATCAGAGCCGCTGACGCCATTTAGAATGTCATTGCCTGCACCGCCGGAGAGCACATTGTTGCCGGCGTTGCCGGTTAAAACATTGTCAAATTCGCTGCCTGTAACGTTGATGTTGGTGCTGCCGACAAGGGTAAGGTTTTCGGTGTTGGCAGACAGGGTGTAGTTAATCGAGGCCAGCACCAGATCACGTTCCCTCGCCTGCCGCTTCGATAATTACGTCGCTACTGTTGTCCACCAGATAGGTATCATCGCCGAGTCCGCCCTGAAGGGTATCACACGCCGGTCCCGCCGTCCAGCAGGTCGTTGCCTTCATTACCGAACAATGTATCGTTGCCGGCCGATCCCTCCAACCGGTTGTCGGCGGAGTTGCCCATAATGACATTGTCCAAACGTTACCAACGCCATTCAGGTCCTCAACCCCGGTCAGGGAAGGTTTTCGACGTTGGCGGCCAAGGTGTGGCTGATGGAAGCCTCGACCAGATCGGTACCCTCATTCTCTTTTTCGACGACCTGTACCGTCTCGCTATCCACGAGGTAGGTATCGTTACCCAGTCCACCATTCAAAGCATCGGAACCGCCGCCGCCATACAGGGTGTTCGCCCCGGCGTTGCCGCTGATCTGGTTGTTCAGCTCATTACCAACAGCATCAATGTTTCCCGAACCTGTCAGCACAAGATTTTCTACATTTGCGCCCAGCGTGTAGCTGATAGAGGATCGGACTGTATCGGTTCCTTCGTCGAATACTTCGGAAACAGTATCATCAAAGGTATCCACCACATAGGTATCGTTGCCGAGGCCACCAGTCATGTTGTCTGCCCCAACTCCGCCATCGAGGGTATCGTTACCGCTGTTGCCGATCAGCGTGTCATTGCCTGAAAGACCGGATAGGCTATTATCTCCGGAATTTCCGGTGATGATATTGTTTAGATCATTGCCGGTACCTGACAAGTTGGCGGTGCCGGTGAGGGTTAGATTTTCAAGGTTGGAAGAAAGGACATAGTTTGTGCTGGCAATTACATGATCTGTTCCTGCTCCAATTCCCTCAGTGATTTGATCGTTGCTGTTGTCAACCAGGTAGGTGTCATCACCCAGCCCGCCGGCCATACTGTCAACACCAATTCCGCCATCGATGATGTTATTGCCGCTGTTGCCGGTAATGACATTGTTCAATACGTTACCGGTACCATCCAGATTTTCCATGCCGGTCAGC
>CAWAFF010000096.1:0-13048 GCA_963780945.1 uncultured delta proteobacterium
GGGTTCAAGTCCAAGGTTTGGGCCAGCGGTTTCGATGCCGCTTTTCATGCGGTTCTGCACGGGATTGTTGAACCGCCGCGTCAGAAAACCAACAAGGTAAATTTCGTCAATTTTCGCGGCAGTGCCCGTAAAGAGATTATCAACACCTTCGAGAAACTGGGTGTGGAGCCGGTCTTCCTGCTCCAGCACAGTACCGTCGAAGAGATCCGCCGGATCTCTGAAGCCCGGGCCACGGTGAGCATCTGCGGCACCCTGGGAAGCTATCTGGGCAATGCACTGGAGCAGCATTACGGCGTTCCCTACGTTAAGACCGAGCAGCCTCACGGGATTACCGGTTACAAAAACTGGCTACGGTCTTTGGGAACCTTGCTTGAACGCGAAGCAGAGGTGGAGGAGTATATTGCACTGGAAGAAGCACGAATTGCCCCGGAGTTGGCGGAAATCCGCGCCAAGTTGAAAGGGAAGACCGCCGTGGTTGGAATGGGCCCGAGCTTCGGCCACAACTATACCCGGGTACTGCGGGAGCTGGGTGTGGAAGTGCTTTGGGCTGCCACGTGGCACTTTGACCAGAACTACGACCATGGCGAGGTGCCGGAATCGACCAAGCGGCTCGCCGAGGTTGATGAGAGTCTGCAGGTGAGTGTCGGCGATCAGCAAAACTATGAAATTGTAAACCTGCTGGGCAAACTCAAGCCTGACATCTACGTCACCCGCCACGGTGGCTCGTCGGTGTGGGCGACCAAGATGGGTATCGCCTCCTACATGATCACCGACGAATATGCCGCCTTCGGCTTTAACGGCATCATCGATTTCGGCAATGTCATCATTGACAAACTGACCAACCGGTCATTGGCCAGAAAACTGGCGGAGCGGATCAAGCTTCCCTACAGCGACTGGTGGATTTCTCAGGATAGCTTTTCACTTCTGAATGCGGAGGGATTTTAATGACACAAATTATCGATCAAGTGCGCCATGTCTGTACCCTGGGGGGCCTGCAGTCGGTCCTCGCCATCGATCGGGCCATTCCGATTCTCCATGCGGGGCCGGGGTGCGGCCAGAAGCTTTGGGGGGCTATCGGACTGCAAAACGGCGGGCAGGGTTCGGGCTACGCCGGGGGACATACGGTGCCCTGCACCAATGCCAATGAACGGGACGTGGTCTTCGGCGCCACCGACAAACTTGAGACGACCATCGAGAACACCTTCAAGGTCATCGATGCCGACTTTTTCGCGGTTCTGACCGGCTGCACCTCTGATATCGTCGGCGACGACGTGGGTGATGTGGTGCGCGGTTTCCAGAAACAAGGCAAGCCCATTGTCTGGGCCGAGACAGGCGGCTTCAAAGGGTCCAACTGCATTGGCCATGAGCTGGTGCTGGAGTCGATTTTCGACCAGTATCTGCAGCCTGCCGCCGAAAAGATCCCAGGCCTGGTCAATATCTGGGCAGTGGTCCCTTATCAGGATCCTTTCTGGACCGGCGTTTATGCCGAGCTGAGAGAGCTGCTCCGTGCCATCGGCCTTACGGCAAACATTATTTTTGGTCCAGGGGGTGGCGTCGAAGCCTTGGATCTTGTCCCTGCTGCCCAGTTCAACCTGCTGATTTCTCCCTGGGTAGGCCTGAAAGGGGTGCAGCAGCTTGAAGAAAAATTCGGTACCCCTTTTCTCCATTACCCGGTGCTTCCCATAGGACCCACCGAGACCGGCAAATTTTTGCGCACCGTGGCGAATTATGCCGGCTTGGATCAGAACAGGGTGGAGGCATACATCAAGGAGCAGGAGGCCCATTACTACCGCTACATTGAGCGGGCTGCGGAAGTGCTCCTGGAGACCCGGTTCCTGCCACGCCACTTCACAACAGTTGCAGACAGTACCTATTCGCTTGCCCTGGCAAAGTTTCTGGTCAGCGACCTGGGGCTGATCCCCGACCGTCTCTATGTGGTGGATGGCATTTCTGAAGATCTGCAGGAGGATGTTCGAGGCTACTTCAAGGATCTAGGCGAAGGGATTGGCGCTGAGGTCATGTTTACCCCTGACGGTGGCGAAGTCCAGGAACAGCTCCGGGCCACCAAGTTCCGTTCCCGGCCGTTGATACTCGGCTCTTCGTGGGACCGGGTGCTGGCCAGGGAGCTGAATGGTTTCGTTCTCTCCGTCTCAATGCCGGTCAGCGACCGGCTGGTTTTTGATCGCTCTTATGTGGGCTACACCGGGGCTTTGCGGCTGGTGGAAGACATCTATTCGGTGATCTTGTCGGACTTCCAGTAAGGTCGGCCTGAGAGCCGCAGCGGGCTTTGAGCGGGTCATACATACGAGGGTTTCACAACCGAAAAAGGAGGCGTTAAAATGAGCGGACAAGCAAAGGTAGCCCAGGAACAAAGCCATGGGGACAAGGTGTTCTCCAAGAGTGATTTGAAAAGCTTCGATGGCAAAAACGGTGCCCCGGAATACATTGCCATTAATGGTATTGTTTACGATATAACCGGAGTGCATCTGTTTCGTGAGGGGAAGCATCATGGGGTGACAGCGGGCAATGACGTTTCCACTCTCTTTGTCCACAAACCCAACATCCTCAATCGTTTGAGAGTAGTCGGCAGGTTTGTCTGAGCGCATTCCCCGTCTTTCTGGATTATGCCGCAGCAAGACGATTGACAGGATTAAATCCTCATGTGAAGATGGCTGATCTCACGAGGATCAGCTTATGCACAAAAGATTCACCCGCCTTCCAGGCAAGATAAAAAGCAGATTCAAAGCGGATGATAATGTGGTTCATCACCGGCAATATCCCCGGTACTGGCTATAGGCAAGCTCTGACATGTTTGATATTCATAACTACCCCGGTTTTATAACAGCCATTCTTCTCTTTCAGCTTATTCCCGGCCCCGGAACACTGGCTATCCTGAACGCAACTGCACGGAGCGGTTGGCGTGGCGGCACGGGAGCGGTGCTCGGGACATTGGCTGGAGATCTGGTTTATATGCTCGCTGCGGTTTCAGGGTTGGCAGCACTTTTGACCGCCAGCCCTGTGCTCTTTTCCATCCTTCGCCTGGCCGGTATTGCCTATCTGTGCCGCTTTGGCTGGACTCTCTTACGTGCCGCCACAGTCAGCGCCCCTGGGAAAAACATACCGGTCGCCACTGCACGACGCTCCTTTCATCAGGCCTTTGCCGTTGGTCTCACCAATCCCAAGGTCATTATCTTTTTCATGTCTTTTTTCCCGCTGTTCATGACCTCTGCCACCAGGCCGCTGACCATGGTTATTATGATGGCCCACGTCACGCTGATCTGCCTGCTCTACCAGATGGTGCTGGTATTCATCGGCGATCAGGTGGCACGTCGCCTGTCACGCATGGCGACGGTTCGTCTTTTTGCCAGACGTCTGGCCGGGGCAGCACTGATCTGCTTCGGCATCAGACTGGCACTGGAACAACATTGAAGAATCAGGGTACCTATCTTCACATTTATCGTGTTGTGGCATGCATACCAAGGGGACGGGTGGCTACCTACGGCCAGATTGCACGGTTGGCGGGCATACCCGGAAACGCCCGGCTTGTTGGTTACGCATTGAGCGTTGTGACCGACCCATCGATTCCCTGTCAGCGTGTCGTAAATGCCAAAGGTGAAATAAGCCGCCGTTCCGAAGGCGCCCCTGCTGATGAGATTCAGCGGCTCCGTCTTGAAGGCGAGGGGGTGCTGTTTGATGAACGAGGACGTATTCCGCTGGCAAATTATCAGTGGCGGACGGAGCCTTGTGACAAATAACTTGACAGGAATCATATTTTTTTATAAATCTATTAAAACGATAGACTAAATAAGATAAAATAACATGCGAAGGGAATCTTCTAGGTGGCCGTGCGGCTGGAGCGGGTGTTGCGTAATCCGTCATACTACAATACACTGGGAGAAACAGCAAAACTACCCTACACGGAAGCATGGTATGATGAAGATCCCTTCACCTACATCGAGCAATCAAGCGAAGCAGCATAAATTGGGGTTGCCGCTGGTCAATTTATACCATTTCCGTTAGTATTACCAGGCCCCTCACTACGATGAAAGGAGCCGGGAAAACGGTGCTAAAGGAATAAACCGCATAAAAGGAACAAGCATGAGCACACATCATTTTGATTTCGACACGGTCATCGACCGCCACCATACCGGCAGCGAAAAATGGGATAAATATGAGGGGCGGGACATTATTCCCCTCTGGGTTGCCGATATGGACTTCCGTTCCCCTCCGGCGGTGATAGAGGCTCTGCACGAGCGTGTTGAGCATGGCGTCTTCGGCTATACCCATCCACCGGCAGAGCTGGTTCAGGCAGTGCAGGCATCGCTTCTGGCCGATTACGGCTGGACGGTGGAGGAAGATTGGATCGTCTGGCTGCCGGGACTGGTTTGCGGGCTCAATGTCCTCAGCCTTGCTATCGGCGAAACAGGTGATCAGGTAATTACCTTCATACCTGTGTACCCACCATTCATGTCTGCTCCAGGCTTGACTGGGCGGACATTGGTAACGGTTCCCCTTATACTGGAAAGTGGGCGGTGGCAGATGGATATGGCAGCCCTGGAACAGGCCATAACCCCTCGTACCAAATTGTTGCTCCTCTGTTCCCCACAAAATCCGGTGGGGCGCTCCTGGACCCGGGAAGAGCTGGCGGCCATTGCGCAGCTGGCCGAACGACACAATCTCATCATCGGTTCCGATGATATTCACGCCGGACTGGTACTTGATGAGGATAAACAGCATATTCCCATCGCCACCCTGTCTCCGGAAACGGCACGGCGCACCATTACCCTGCTGGCACCAAGCAAGACTTACAATATTCCCGGCCTGGGCTGCTCCTTTGCCGTCATCTCTGATCCAACTCTGCGTCGTTCTTTCATCAAAGCCAAAGGGAGGATCGTCCCCCATGTGAATACCCTGGGTTATACGGCGGCCCTGGCTGCCTACCGCAACGGGGAAGAATGGCGACAGCAGCTGTTGGCTTACCTGCGTGGCAATCGGGATCTGGTTATGGCGGAGATAAACTCTATGCCCGGCCTGACCATGACCCATGTGGAAGCCACCTACCTGGCCTGGATCGATGTGCGGGGGACAGGAATAAAAGACCCGACTCTGTTCTTTGAAGAAGCGGGGGTAGGGCTGTCCGATGGTGCCGATTTTGGAGCCCCCGGTTTCGTCAGGCTCAATTTCGGTTGCAGCCGAACCCTGCTTGTGGAGGCTCTGGGTCGAATGCGACAAGCCCTGCTAGTGGACGTGCCACAAAGAAGTCACTGGTAGGTGAACAATGAGTGGTCGAGATTTACTGCGTGAACCCGTATGGCAGGCAGATGAACTGGGCCGACCGATACCAGATTCGGTCCACGCCGTCTCGGTTGCCTTGCCCCGCTGGCAGGACGTGGTGGGCTATGAAGAGAAATGGCCGGAAGTGGTAAACCGACTGCAGGGCGGCTATCCGCGCTTTGTCATTCATCGGCTGGTTCAGGAGCTTGCTAAAAGAATCGGCGGTGATCAACCCTGCCTGCCATTTCCTTCAGCCATGGCTGCCGGGCTATGTGTCGATTTCATCCATCGCCAGAGTGGTGCCAGGGCAATGGTTATTTCCCATAGTGGCATCTGGGGGGTCGTAACAGACGGTACCGGGGCTGAAGCCCTTAAATCTTTCTGGCAGCACACCGGGTTGATTGTCTCCACTCGCCAGGCGGCAGCTCAGCTGGAAGGACGGGTTCAGGCCGGTGATGACCGGGAAGTGCGCGAGTCCCTGCGCAGACAACTGGCGGCCCTTTATGACTGCTCGGCAGATGATGTCTTTCTACAACCCACCGGCATGGCCGCCCAATTTGCAGCTTTGAGAGCCGTGCTTCGCCGCAGTCCCGGTCTGCCCACGGTCCAGATCGGTTTTCCCTATGTGGATACCCTGAAACTACAGGAGAAATTCGGCAGTGGGGTGACCTTGCTCAATGATCTCCACCGAGCGGAATCCAATCTGCGCGCTCTCCTCAGTCGGGGGCCTTTGGCTGCCTGTTTCAGCGAGATACCAGGCAACCCGCTCCTTGGCTCCGCCGATCTGAGGCAGATCAGCCCAATCTTGAAGCAGCACCGGGTACCGCTGGTGGCCGACGACGTGGTGGCCACCCCGCTGAACGTGGATCTCAGCAAGCATGCAGACCTCATTGCCACCAGTCTCACCAAGTACTTTGTCGGCAGCGGCGACGCCATGGGCGGGGCACTCATCTGCAATCCACATTCTTCCCTCTACACTGAATTGAAGTCGATCATTGCCGGCCAGCATGAAGAGTTACTCTGGGGTGAAGACGCAGCAGTGCTGGAGGCTCAGCTGGGGACATTCCCCGAGCGGATGCGCCGCCACAACGAGAATGGCTTGATAATCGCCGAGCGCTTGCGCTGCCATCCCGCCATCGAGCAGGTATGGTACCCCAAATGGGAACGAAGCGAGGCCTATGAGGCGGTACGCCGTCCCAATGGTGGTTGGGGTTCGCTGGTCACCTTCTTGCCAAAGAACGCCGAAACTGCATCTCCGCGTATCTACGACAACATGGCCGTCTGTAAGGGCCCAAGCCTGGGCACCAGTTTTACCCTGGCCTGCCCCTTTACCCTGCTTGCCCACTATACGGAACTGGACTGGGCCGAAACCTGCGGTGTGCCGCGCTACCTGATTCGCATCTCCGTGGGGCTGGAGGATGTGGAAGACCTATGGCAACGAATAGAACATGCACTGGAGGAGAAGAAACAATGATCAATGTAATTGCATCAATAACGGTAAAAGAAGGGCGGCTGCATGATTTCCTCCAGGTGTTCACGGCAAATGTACCGCTGGTCAGGGGGGAGGACGGATGCATCGAGTATATTCCTGCCCTTGATCTGGAAACGGACATCCCGGTGCAGACCGTTGACAAAAACGTCGTCACCATCATAGAGAAGTGGCAGAGCCCCGAAGCTCTGAAAGCACACCTGACCTCTCCCCGCATGCTCGCCTACAAAGAGAAGGCCGGGGAGATGATTGAGAAGGTAACCATCAAGGTGCTTCAGGAAGTATAAAAGACACATTCACGGAGATGAAATGGAACCCATATATCTTGACTACAATGCCACAACCCCCATTGATCCGCTGGTGGTGGAGGAATTGCTGCCCTTTCTCCGGGAAGGCTTCGGCAACCCCTCCAGCAATCATCCCTACGGGCAGAAGGCGAAGCAGGGAGTGGAAGTGGCCAGGAACCGCCTGGCGGGGCTGCTGGGCTGCACTCCCGCTGAGATCATCTTCACCAGCGGCGGCACAGAATCCAACAACCAGGCCCTGATCGGCACCGCCCTGGCCAACAAGGAGCGTGGCAGGCACATCATCACCACGGCCATCGAACACCCGGCGGTGCTGAATCCGCTCCATTGGCTGGAAGGGCAGGGGTTCACCGTGACTTATCTGCCGGTGGACGGCACCGGCAAGGTTGATCCTGAAGCGGTGCGCCGGGCCATTACCAGCGAGACCATTCTTATCAGTGTCATGCATGCCAATAACGAGGTGGGTACTATCCAGCCCTTGGCCGAGATCGGCGCCATCGCCCGTGAGCACGGCATCCTGCTGCATACGGATGCAGCCCAGTCGGTGGGGAAGATCCCGACCCGGGTGGACGAGCTGCGGGTGGACCTGCTGACCGTGGCCGGGCATAAGCTCTATGCGCCGAAGGGTATCGGTGCACTCTACATCCGTCGTGGAGTGAAAACCGATTCCTATCTCCATGGCGCCGGCCATGAAAGCGGCCGCCGGGCCGGTACCGAGAATGTCCCCTATATTGCCGCCCTGGGCAAGGCAGCGGAGCTGGCCGCTTCGCGCCTGACAACCGAAAGTGAGCGCATCCTCTCCCTGCGGGAGCGCTTCCACGGCAGGCTGAAGGAATTAATCGACGGTGTGGAATTGAATGGCCATCCCGTCGACCGCCTTCCCAACACCCTCAATGTCAGTTTTACCGGCGTGGTCGGTGCCGAACTGCTGGCCCGAACCCCGGAGATTGCCGCTTCTACCGGTTCCGCCTGTCATGACGGCAGTGGCGAGCTGTCCGGGGTGCTAAAGGCCATGGGGACTTCTCGTGAGCAAGGCTTCGGCGCAGTCCGCTTCAGCCTCGGCCACCTGACCACTGCTGAAGAGCTGGACCGGGCGGCGGAGATTGTAGCGGCACAGGTAAAAGAACTGCGGGCAATTCGCGGCGGGGTTTCCCACAATCATGTCCAGACCGGCCTTTCGGCCCTTGCTTCCTGCGCCGGCTGAGCGGCCAAACTTAGTCCTCAGGACCTGGCTCACGTGCTGAGTCAGCTACCCAGCTGCACCGATCCCAATGTCCTCATCGGCACCAAGACCGCCGATGACGCCGCCGTCTACCGGGTGAGCGATACCCTGGCCATTGTCCAGACTGTCGATTATTTTACCCCCGTCGTGGACGATCCCTACACCTTCGGCCAGATTACCGCTGCCAATTCCCTTTCCGACATCTACGCCATGGGAGCGGCGCCGCTTTTCGCCCTCAACATTGCCGGTTTTCCGGCTGACACGCTACCCCTGGATGTCCTGGCAAAGATCCTTCAGGGCGGGGCGGATAAGGCAGCGGAGGCAGGCATCAGCATCATCGGCGGCCACACCATCAAGGACGCCGAGCCCAAATACGGCATGGCCGTTACCGGCGTCATCCACCCGGACAAGGTCATCAGCAATGCCGGCGCCAGGCCCGGCGATCGGCTTATCCTCACCAAACCGCTGGGCATCGGCATCATTACCACGGCCATGAAGCAGGGCAAGGTTTCGGCTGCGACCGTCGCTGCGGTGACCGAAATCATGGCAACCCTCAACAAAGGGGCGGCCGAGGCTATGGTCACGGTTGATACTCATGCCTGCACCGACGTCACCGGCTTCGGCTTCCTGGGTCATCTCTCGGAAATGGTGCGGGGCAGCGGCGTAGGCGCCGTGATCAATTTGGTCGAACGTTCCGGTCCTGGAGGAGGCGTGGTCCCTGGCCAGACAGGGGATTGCACCGGGGGGGAGCAGACGCAACCTGGAATTTCTGCGGGAGCGGATAGTTGCGGCAGCGGGGGTAAGCGAAGAAGCCCTGCTGGTGCTGGCAGACGCCCAGACCTCCGGTGGCTTGCTCATTGCTGTCGCCGTTGGCGATGTTGAAAGACTGAAGGAAGAACTGGCACTTCGCAAGGTGCCGGTGGTGGCGGAGATCGGAGAGATTGTTGAAGATTCCGAGAGCCGGATCAGGATAGAAGCTTGAAAAACCCAGTTAGCCACGAATGACACGAATGGACACGAATTTTTCAGATAAATTCTTTAAAGATTTTCTCGTTTCACAAGGTTTTTAACATTCGTGATAATTCGTGAAATTCGTGGTTAAAGGTTCTCTTCATTGTTGAAGATTCCGAGAGCCGGATCAGGATAGAAGCTTGAAAAACCAGTCAGCCACGAATGACACGAATGGACACGAATTTTTCACAATAAATTTTTTAAAGATTTTCTTTTCACAAGGTTTTTAATATTCGTGATAATTCGTGAAATTCGTGGCTAAAGGTTCTCTTCAGAATTTGAGGCTTACTATGGATTATGAATCGATAAAGGCTTCCGTTCAACAGCAGTTCAACCAGGTGGCCCATCATTATCTGCACGACAGTCCCATGGCTGAGACCGGGCTGTTGGATCTGATCGTCGTCGGCAGAGCCTGGCACCGAACATACGTCGCTCGGATGTGGCCTGTGGCGCCGGGCTGCTCGTCTGTCGCTTTGCCAGAGAACTTCACCACGCCAACGGCGTTGACCTGAGCAAAGGGATGCTGGCCGAAGCCGAGAAGGAGGCCCAGCGGCAAGGTCTTGCCAATACCGTCTTTCATCAGTCTGACAGCGAATCGCTGCCCTTTGCAGACAAACTTTTCGACATCGTCACCTGCAAGCTGGCCCTGCACTATTTTCCCAACCCGAATCGTGCCGTTGGGGAAATGAAGCGGGTGGCCAAAAGTGGCGGCCGCCTTATACTCATTGATCGGGTTGCCGCGGAAGACCGGCAGACAAGGGAATTTCACAACCGCATCGAAAAGCTCCGCACTCCCAGCAAGGTCAGGGTCTATGCACCCTCCGAGATCCGCGTTCTGCTTGAAGGGGAGGGGCTTGAGGTTAATTCGGTCCATCATTACGAGCAGTATCAGGATGTGGATGAATGGTTGTTGACTACTGGTGCGCCTGAGGATAGTCAGAAGCTTGCCCGGCAGCTGATTCTTGATTCCCTGGAAGAAGATGCCGCTGGCCTCAAGCTTTTCTGTGAGAATGGCCGGCTGATGATGACCCACCAAACTGCGATCTTCGTTGCACAACATCGTTGATGCCTTAAGGATCGGCAGGTGGACGCCGAGTTCGAAAAGCTGCGCGGCGATGAGGACGCTCTCCAATCTTATACGCTTTTCGCGGTTGTCCAATAGGCGGCGTCTTTATTCTATGGTATGCTGCGGCAGTTAACTCATCAAGCAAAAGGAGGCCTCTTTCATGATCGAGCTGATAAGAAAACGGCGTAGCATCCGCTCATATACCAAAGAACCCGTTGACCGACAGGTACTGGATCTGCTGGTGGAGACCCTGCTGCGGGCTCCATCGTCTCGAAGCATCAACCTTGGGAATTAGTTGTCGTTGATGACCCAGAGCTACTCACCAAATTGTCCTCTGCCAAGGCCCATGGATCTACTTTTCTCAAAGGGGCGCCACTGGGGATCGTGGTCTTGCGCAGACAGCACCAAGCCTGATACCTGGGTTGAGGACTGCTCCATCGCGGCCATCCTCGTGCAGATGGTGGCAGAATCGCTGGACCTGGGGAGCTGCTGGATCCAGATCCGGTTGCGGCCCCATGATGAGGGCACTACTGCTGAGTCATATATCCAGGAACTGCTGGGCCTGCCCCCGAACATCAAGGTGCAGTCCATAATCAGCATAGGTCATCCCAGCCAAAGACGAGCGCCACTTTCAGCTGAACAGCTGCAGTACGGCAAGGTGAAGCGCAACCATTACGCGGAGCCGTTTAAATAAGCGTTAAAACTTAAGGAGCTCTTCGTGCCCGAACGATTCAACGGCTTCTCGCCCCAGTCATTCCAGTTTCTCCACGATCTCTGCCAAAACAACAACAAGGAATGGTTCGAGCTGCACAAGCCCGATTACCAGGAACATATCCTGCAGCCATTGCAGCGGCTGGTGGCGGGACTGGGGCCGATGATGCTCAGCATTGACCCGGATTTTGAGGTGAGACCGGCGCTGAACAAGACCATCTCCAGGATCTTATCGCGATACCCGGTTTTCCAGGAATAAGTCCCCCTACAAGATCAGCCACTGGATCACCTTCAAACGGCTAACCAAAGAATGGAAAGAACACCCCGCCTACTTCTCCAAATCTCCCCCGATTCCTACCGTTACGGCATGGGCTTTTACAGCGCCAGCCGCGAAACCATGGATTGCTTCCGCCGCAGGCTCGATGCCAATCCCCGCCCATTCCTTTCCGCAATATCCTTTTTGCCGGGCCAGCATCTGTTCACAATCGAAGGGGAGGTCTATAAACGGCCTTGAAAGCAGAGCTTCCAGAGGAACTCCGTGATTGGTACAACAGAAAGAACTTTTACCTGGTCAGCAACCGGCAGATAAATGGTAACCAGATCGACAGAAAGCTTTTGACTGAGCTGATGGATGGCTTCAGGACCTTGGCCCCGCTGTATCAGTACCTCTGCAGGATTTAAACGCCTGGCCTGGAGTCGGTAGTGAATGATCATATCCCCTCAGTATTCCGGCCTCACCAAACCACCATCAAAGCCATTTCTGCTGCAGATAGAATTGTCTTTAATATAATGATGTGATATAAGCTTTAAACACATCATTTTATGAAGCGATTACTGAAGCGAAAACAATGAATCAATACATCTGGCAGCACAAAAACTGGCCACGGCTGACATGGGATACGGCAAGACTCATCGTCCCACTCGGCGAATGTCGTCTGAGGCAAGGTAAGCTTTTCAGCAAAGTGGCAGGGCTTGGCTTCAATCTTGATTATCAGGCCCAAGCGGAAATTCTTGTGGAGGAAACCCTCAAGACCTCTGCCATCGAAGGAGAACTGCTTGATGTTCGTTCCGTCCGCTCTTCAGTGGCGCGGCGGCTGGGTCTCCCATCGGCAGGCATGCCGGTAGACCGTCGCATCGATGACCTTGTCGCCGTGCTTCACGACGCCACCCAGAATTTTGACCAGCCCTTAACTCTGGACAGGTTATGGGGGTGGCAGGCCGCCCTTTTTCCGTCGGGCTATTCCGGCATGCACAAGATCAAGGTAGGTGGATGGCGTGAAGGCGCAGAACCGATGAGGGTAGTTTCAGGGCCGGTCGGGAGAGAGAAAATTCATTTCCAGGCGCCACTTTCAGTGCGGCTTGACGAGGAAATGAAACGTTTACTGTCCTGGTGGGATGAGAGCAATGGAAAGGTTGAAGGAATAATTCGAGCTGCTGTCTCCCACTTCTGGTTTGTCACCATTCACCCATTTGAAGACGGCAACGGTCGCATTGCCCGTGCCCTGACCGATATGGCACTGGCCCAGGACGACAAACAGCGGGTACGTTACTATAGTCTTTCAGCGCAGATCATGGCCGAGCGGGAAGGGTATTACGACATTCTGGAAAGATCGCAAAAGGGGGGATGCGACATCACCGAGTGGCTGGAATGGTTTCTGGCAACCTTTGCCAGGGCTATCGAACGCTCAGATGAAATCCTCAATGGAGTCTTTTCCAAGTCGGAATTCTGGAGGTTGCATGCCCAGGATTCCTTGACAGAACGCCAGAAAAAGGTGATCAACCGCTTGTTGGATGAAGGACAGGGTGGGTTTGAGGGGGGGATGACGACTCAAAAATATGCGTCCATGACCCATTGCAGCCGGGCTACTGCGTTTCGAGAGTTGGATCAACTGAGTCAGTTGGGGATACTCCAGCGAGTGGGGCAGGGGCGGGCAGTGAAGTATGAGCTAAACCTTGGAGAGAATGCACAG